>JBMCMJ010000019.1:0-17884 GCA_048615135.1 Pseudomonadota bacterium | reverse complement strand
AGCAGCACGAGCTGGCGGTCCAGATCCTTCGGCTTCTCGCTCATGCCAAAACGAACGCCTCGAGCGGCCGAGCGAGGCCCGGTACCCGGTGCCGGCCGAGGGAGCGGGTCGGCCGGCCGCAGCCGGCAGCGAAGGTGGCGGAGAGGATCAAGGGCTCACCGAGCCCGCGGCCGAGGCTCTGCAGCCGGGCCGCCTCGTTCACCGCGGGGCCGATCACGGTGAAGTCGAGCCGGCCCGGGGTGCCGATATTGCCGTAGCTGACGGTGCCGGCATGCAACGCGAGGCCACAGGCGATCGGCGGCTGTCCCTCCTCGACCAGATCGGCGTTGAGGGCGCGGAGCCGGGCAAAACCGTCATCCGCCGCCGCCAGCGGCGGGCAGTCGGCTGGGGCCTCGGTGTCGAACACGGCGAGCATCGCATCGCCGATGAACTTGAGGATCTCGCCACCCTGCTCGAACACCGGCTCGCCGAAGGCCTCGAAGAACCGGTTGAGGCGGTCGATCAGGACATCCTGCGGCAGGCTGTCGGCGAGGGGGGTAAAGCCGCGCATGTCGAGAAACCAGATGACGGCCTGGAGCGCCTCGACGTCGCCGCGACGGATGCGGCCCTCCAGCACCCGGCTGCCGGCGCGCTCGCCGAGATAGGTTTCGGCGAGGGTGCGGGCAAGACGGCGCATCACGCGGATCTCGGTCGCCATGGCGAGGATCGGCCGCAGGGCATCGAGCACGTGCAACTCGTCGAGGGAAAAGCCGCCCGGCCGGCGGGTCGCCCAGGAGGTGGCGAGCCGCTGGCCGGTGGAGAAGACGAGCGGCAGCCCGACATAGTCGGTGAAGCCCTCGGCGCGCAGCTCGGCATAGATCGGATAGGCGTCGGCGCCGAGGTCGCGGTCGAGGCGTTGGCGCAGCCCCTCGGCGCCGTCGAACAGCGCCTTGACCGGGCTGTTGACGAACACCGGGGCGTCGACCATCGCGTAGCCGGCGCGGGTCACCTCCGCTTCGGCGAGCCCGGGCTGCCAGACCATCCGCGCGGCCATGAACTGCGGATGGAGGATGCGGACGTGGATCGTCGCCCGGTCGATCGGAATGCCGGCCGCAACCAGGCGCTCGCCGAGGGAGGCGAGCAACACCTCGACGAAGCGGATGCGCGCGCCCTCACCGGTCAGCCAGTCCCGGAGCGCCGCCGCGCGGCCGTCGTCGGTCATGCGCCTCGGGCATCCTGGCGGTGGCGGATCAACTCGGTCAGTTGCTGGGTCGTCTGGTGCAGGCGCGAGGCCAGCTCGGCCATGATCTCGATGCCGACCTCGGGAAACTGCGTGACGAGGTGAAAGAACCCGTCCTTGGAGATGCGCAGCGTGACGAGGTCGGTGACCGCCCGGACGGTCGCGGTCCGCGGCACGTCGCATAGGATGGCGATCTCCCCGACGATGTCGTTGCGACCGATCTTGGCCACGCGGACTGCACCCTCCGGCGTGTCGACCAGCACCTCCGCTTCGCCCTCCATGACGATGTAGGCGGCATCGGCCGTGTCGCCCTGATGGAACAGCTCGTCGCTCGCCATGTAGGTCAGCCGCTCGCTGGTGAAGGCGAGCAGCTTGAGCTTGGTTTGATCGACCTTGGCGAACAGCGGGATCGTCTTCAGCGCCTGGACGTCGTCGTTGAGGTTCATGCCCGATCCTTCCCTGCCGTCATGCGGCCCACCTCCTCATTCGGCCGCGCGATGGCCCGGCTTGCCGTCGTCCACCGGCCCGACCGAGATCAACTCGCCCTGCAGGAGTTGGATCACCTGGTCGAACGCCGACCCCCATTCCGGATGTTGGTGCGCCCACAGCACCGTCCGTCCGGCCATATGCGCGAGGATGCGCTCGCGCAACCGATCCTGCTCGGCCCGGTCGAGCACCGCCAGGGCGTCGTCCACGACGAGCACCCGAGGCCGCCGTGCGAGGGCGCGGCCGAGGCCGACCTTTTGCCGCTGCGCCTGGGTGAGACGGATGCCGGCAACGCCGGCCGGCGCCTCCAGACCCAAGGCCATGACCCGGGCGCGGAGGTCCAGCTGGTCGACGATCTCGCCGACCAGTGCCGCGACCACGTTCGGTGCATTGGCTTGACCGTAGGCGATGCGCCCGAACAGGATGTTGTCCTGCACCGAGGCCGCGGCGTTCAACTCGTCCGGCGCAAAGAACGCGATCTTGGCATGCTCGGCGGCGGGCAGTTCGGCCCGGAGCCGATGCCGGGCCTCGACGATGCGGGTCTGCAGCGGCTCGTCGATCAGCCCCAGGCGATGGCGGGTCGGGATCAGGCGCAACGGCAGGGCCAACAGGCGCCGACGATCCGGGCCCGGCTTCAACGTCGCCACCTGCTCCGCACTCACCCGCCCGATCAGAGCTTGATATTCGGGCAGATCCTCGGGACCGATGAAGCTGAACTGCCGGAAGTACTCGTGATCGGGCGGCAAATCGGCGAACAGTTCGACCATCGTGGTCGCGAGCGCGTAGCCCGCCTCGCGCAGCCGCACGTCGAGCCCGGTCTCGGCCAGCACCCGGAGCAGCCAGGGGTTGTCGGGCAACTGGTCCACCTCGTAGGCGGCATCCAGCGGTGTGCCGAACAGGAGGTTTTCCGCGACCGTGGCGTTGCTGTTGTAGGCATCGGGATCGAATACCTCGATCAGCCGTGCGAGCTTCGGATCCTCACAGCGCCGCGCGGCCAGGCGCCGGCGTGCCTGCAGGAGCTCCTCGCCGAGGGCTGCAGCCCCCGTCTCGCCGAGCGGCCCGCGCAGCCCCATCGCGAACAGATCGTCGTCGAGCCGGACCAAGGAGGCCACCTCCTCGAGCCAGTCGTCGAGCTGCCCCCCCTCGGCGCTGCCGACCGCCTCGGCATCGATCCAGTCGGCCGCGGCGTCGTAGGGCGAATTGCCCGAGGCGCGGGCTTCCATCACCTCGCGCGGGTCGCCCTCGCCCGGCGGGGGCGGGCGGCGCTTGAGCCCGTAGAGCAGGTTGTCGCGCAGCGATCCGGCGAAAATCTGGGCTGGATTGCCGGCATAGGCGATACCGGCCAGCGGCCCCGTGCACGGCGTGCCCGCGTCGTCGAGCAGGCGCAGGCTGCCCGCGAGCGGCGTGCGCAGTCCGGCCGCGACCTGCAGCAGCGCCTGTGGCCCGCCGTTCGCCGGCCCGGTCACGGCGATGTGGGCGGGCAACGCCAGGTCGAACGAGACGCCGTGCAGGACCACCTCCTCGTCGTCGTCGAGCACGGTGAGATCCTTCGCCACCAGCCGCGTCGGCGGCCCGGCCCGGCCTTCGTTGCGGGCGCCTTCGGCGAGCAGTCCCGGCGGATCGAACTGGCTGATCACCTGCTCGTACTTGATCCGCGCGTCCCACAGCATCTGGTAGTAGGTCAGCAGTTCCTTCCACGGCCCCGCCAACTTCTCGTGCGCCGCGACGACCGCCAGGATCGCCCCGATGGTCAACTCGCCCTGCAGGACCAGATAGCCACCGACCGAATAAAACAGGAAGGGGGCAAACTGTGCCAAAAAATTGTTGAGAAACTTGATGAAGAATTTCTTCTTGTAAATCTCGAAGCGAATAAAAAACACCTTGCCGAGTTCGGCCGAAAAGCGCGATTTCTCGTAGTCGAAGGCGGCGTTGGCACGGATGTCGGTGACGCCGGAGGTGGTCTCGCCGATCCGCTCGGCCACCACCCGCACCTGCCGGACGCGCGCCCGGCCGAGTTCGTTGACCCGCCGCTGCAGCTTGGGAATCAG
Organism: Pseudomonadota bacterium; assembly: GCA_048615135.1. Taxonomy (GTDB): domain Bacteria; phylum Pseudomonadota; class Alphaproteobacteria; order Geminicoccales; family Geminicoccaceae; genus RECO01. The sequence goes on along the minus strand of JBMCMJ010000019.1, from coordinate 14,131 downwards.
CCAGATCTGCAGCGGGTAGAACAGGATCGCGGCCAAGCCCAGAAGCGGGTTCTGCACGAACATGAACGTCAGGATGGTGAGCAGCATCCCGCCCTGATAGGCGGGCAGCGAGTAGGCATCGCCGATGAACCCGCCGAGCGGCTCGACCTCGGCATTGATCATCTGGACGAGCTGGCTCTGGCTCATCACCCGCAGATGCGCCGCCGGAAACCGCAACACCCGGCAGTAGAGGTCGTAGCGCAGCCGCCGCAGCATCCGCTCGCCGACCACGCCCTTGTAGACGTTGATGACGTACTTGAAGCCGCCGTTGATCAGGACCAGCGCCAGGAACAGCAGGCAAAGCGCGAACAGGTAATCGACCCGGGTGAGTTGCACGCCCCACAACTCGCGCGGGCCGGGCGGACCGCCGAGCGCGTCGTCGACGATCCGTTTGGGCAACTCCACCCAAAGATAGAAGAACGGCAGCGAAACGAGGGTCAGCGCCAGGATGAAGAGCTGCTGGCGCCAGCTGTGCGCCCGGATATAGCCGAAGATGGTGCGGGGCATCGGGCGGGCGCCCGATGCGCTCAGGCCGCGACCGATGGCTGGTAGGGCACGCCCTCGGCGCGGACCCTGGCGGCCGCTTCGTGGCTTTCGTGGACGTAGCGCCGCCCGCAGTACTTGCAGACGACCTCGCCCCCCTTCTCCAGGGTCATGTATTCCACGGGGTGGCCGAGCGCCCCGCCGCCCCCGTCGCAGGCGACGTGCCAAGCGTCGGTGACGACGACCTCGCGATCGTCCACGAGATAGAATTCTTCGTGTGCAGCCATGCCGGTGCCCCTCGACGAGATCGGCGCTAGTGTAGCGATCGTCCGAGACCCTACAAGCCACGCCCGCTCCGCCCGGAGCGGCGCCGCCGCCATCCGCCGAAGGACCGCCATGGCCGAGACCCGCGAACCCGCGATCGAGCTTTCGGGACTGCGCAAGACCTATCGCGCGCGCAAGGGCCAGCCCGCCAAGGAGGCCTTGCAGGGCATCGACCTCGTCGTGCCGCGCGGCGGCATCTTCGGCCTGCTCGGCCCCAACGGCGCCGGCAAGTCGACGCTGATCAACATCCTGGCCGGCCTCGTGACCAAGGACGCGGGCGAGGTGCGCATCTGCGGCATCGATCCCGACCGCAACCCCCGCCGCGCACGCCGGGCGATCGGCGTGGTGCCGCAGGAATTGAACCTGGACGCGTTCTTCACGCCGCGGGAGGCGCTCGAGTTCCAGGCCGGGCTCTACGGCGTGCCGAAGTCGGCGCGCCGGACCGACGAAATCCTGGCCAAGGTCGGCCTCGCCGACAAGGCCGACGCCTATGCCCGCTCGCTCTCGGGCGGCATGCGCCGCCGGCTGCTCGTCGCCAAGGCCCTGGTCCACGCCCCCGACGTGGTGATCCTCGACGAGCCGACCGCCGGGGTCGACGTCGAACTGCGGCGCCAGCTCTGGGCGTACATGGGGGAACTGAACGACCAGGGCGTGACCATCGTCCTCACCACCCACTACCTCGAGGAGGCCGAAGCGCTCTGCGACGACATCGCGATCATCGACCAGGGCGAACTCGTCGCCTGCGACCGCAAGGACCGGCTGGTGCGCCAGCTCGACGACAAGACGCTGACCCTCACCCTGGCGACGCCGCTCGACGCGGTGCCACCGGAGTTGGCGGTGTTCGACGCCGAGCTCGACCGCGTGGGCCGGCTGGTCGTGCACTACCAGCCGAGCCGCACCCGCGTGCGCGATATCCTCGGCGCCATCGAGGCGGCGGGCCTGCACGTCACCGACCTCGCCACGGCCGAGGCCGACCTCGAAACCCTGTTCGTCCGCCTCACCGCGCGGCGCGACGCGGCCTGAGCGTTGCGCCCGAAACCCTTTTGCCCTCGGCGCCGCATGCGCTATAGAGCGTGCCGCCGCGCCCGTAGCTCAGGGGATAGAGCGTTGGTCTCCGGAACCAAAGGTCAGAGGTTCGAATCCTCTCGGGCGCACCATCCATGATGGTCTCTGTCCACGCGCGGCGGTGGGCACATCGTTTGTTCCTCTTCCTTCTCGTCCTTCTCGCGGTCGCCGGATCGGCGCAGGCCGACGATATCGTCGTCACCTTGCCGGCCGACCTCGACCCCGCAGTGCGGGCGGAAGTTCTGCAGGCCCTCGGTGACGCCGGGGCGACCGTCGAGCCCGAGGCGGCCCCGGTCCTCGAGTTCGATTACGGCGCGGTCGCGGCCGTCGGAGAACAGCTCGACGCGGCGACAGCGGCCTTGCCCGGTGCTCCGCTCCTCTTCGTCGACCGTCTCGCAACCCACCTCTCGCTCTGGCATCTGCTGGTGCTGGCGGTGGCCCTCGCCGCCGGCCTCGCCGTCGAACGGGGCCTGCGCGCCCGCTTCACGCGACGATCGATCGGCGAGCGGGACGACCCGTTCGCCGGGCGTCTGCAGCGCGCCTTGCCGCCCTTCGCCCTCGACCTCGCCGCCCTCGCGGGCTTCGTCGCCGTCGCGGCGGCGATCGGCCTGCTCGCCATTCCCGACACCGACGCGGCCGGACGCTGGCTGCTCGCGATCGTGGTCGGCGACGCGGTGCGCATGCTGGTCATCCTGGCGCTCGGCAGGCTGATTCTCGCCCCGGGCCATGCGGAACGCCGCCTCGCCCCGCTCGACGACGCCGACGCGCACGCCACGTGGCGGGCGCTGCTCCTGACGATCATGGCCGTTCTGCCGGTCCGCATCCTGGCGGACGTCTACGCCGCGGCCATGCCCGGCCATGCAGCGACCCCGCTCGTGGTCGTTCTGCTCGAGGCGGTGATCATCGGCCTCACCATCACCTTTTTCTGGCGAGTGCGCCGGCCGATGGCCGGGCTGATCGAACGCGGCTTCGCCGACGGCGAGGGCGGCGGCCCGCCGCCTGCCATCCGGCTCTTTGCCCGCTCCTGGCACATCCTCTACAGCGTCATGCTCCTTTTCCGGCTGTTCGCCATCGCCTCCGAACGGTTCGGGGCCGGGGCGGGCGACGCCTCCAGCGCCAGCACCGCGTCCATCCTGGTGCTGGTCCTGCTGCCGTTCGTGATCGGCGGCATCGACGCCTGGTTCCGCGCGCCCGCCGGCGACGGCGAGAACCGCTCGAGCGGCCGGTTGATGCTGAGCGGTTCGGTGCCGGCGCTCCTCAAGGGGCTCGTGCTCCTGCTCGGTGCCGTCCTGATCGCCCGCAGTTGGGGGGCCGATCCCTTCGCGGCCGAGCCCGAAACGGGCGACCGGATCGCCCGCGCCCTGTTCCATGCCGGCGGTGCGATCCTGATCGGCTGGGCGCTCTGGCGCGGCGTGCGCGCCATCCTCGCCTACTACGCGCCGCTGGCGCGCGCCGAGGCGGCCGCCGCCGAGGGCGAGGCCGGCCAGGAATTGGGCGAGACCATGGGCCGGACCGGCTCGCGCCTGGAAACCCTCCTGCCGGTCATCCAGAGTGCCGCCTTCGCCATCATCGTCGTCATGTCCGGCCTTACGGCGCTCTCGGCGCTGGGCGTCAACATCGGCCCGCTTCTGGCCGGTGCGGGCGTGGTCGGCCTCGCCATCGGCTTCGGCGCGCAGACGCTCGTGCGCGACATCATCACCGGCATGTTCTACCTGATGGAGGACGCGTTCCGCGTCGGCGAATACATCGTCTGCAGCGCCGGCAAGGGCATGGTCGAGAAGATCTCGCTGCGCTCGGTGCGGCTGCGCCACCACCGGGGGCCGGTCTACACGATCCCGTTCGGCTCGATGGGCACGGTGCAGAACCACAGCCGCGACTGGGTCAAGCTGAAGTTGATGCTGCGCGTGCCCCTCGACGTCGACCTCGAGCTGGTGCGCAAGACCATCAAGAAGGTCGGCATCGAATTGGCCGACAATCCGGAATTCGCCGGACAGTTCCTCGAGCCGGTCAAGTCGCAGGGCGTCGTGGACGTCGACGACAGTGCCTTCATCATCGCCGTCAAGTTCGTCTGCCGACCCGGTCAGCAATTCGTGCTGCGCCGCCACGCCTACGCCAAGCTCCAGGAGGCCTTCAAGCGGGCGGGGATCGAATTCGCGCCGCGCAAGGTGATCGTCGGGCACGAGGACGAGGCGCACGAGCGCGCGGCCGAAGGGGGTGCTGCGGCGATCGCCACCGCGACTCCCATGCACCCGTCGAGCTCCGCCGCCGGCAACTGAGACGGACGGCCCCCCCTCGCGGCTGGCCATTCGCCGCGTCAACAGGTATCCCTGTCGGGGCTCGGGACCGAGGCGCGAGGGAGGCGGCCATGGACACGGAGCTGGAAGCGCGCACCGCCGTGCTGTTCGACGACTTGGCCGCACGGTTGCGCGAGCGGCTGGAGCCGGCCGAAGCGGCGCGCGCCGAGCGCTTCGTGCGGCTCTACTATCGCGGTGCTGCGGCAACCGACCTGCTGGATGCCGATCCGATCGATCTCTACGGCTCGGCGCTCGATCACTACCGCCTCGGCCACGAACGCGAGCCGGGCGAGACGCGCCTTCGGGTCTACAACCCGGACCTCGAGCGGGACGGCTGGCAATCGACGCACACGGTGGTCACCGTCGTCACCGACGACCGGCCCTTCCTGGTCGACAGCCTGACTTCCGCCCTGGTCCACGAGAACCTCGCCCTGCACATGCTGGTCCATCCGATCCTGCACGTCGAGCGGGATGCCGACGGCCGGCTGGTCGACTGCAGCGACGCGGGCGAGGCGCCGGCCGAGAGCTTCATCCGCATCGAGGTCGACCGGCTGACCCGGCCGGAGCGCCTGGAGCGTCTGCGCGAGCGGGTCGAAGAGGTCCTGCGCGACGTCGCCCTCGCCGTGGCCGACTGGCGGGCGATGGTCGAGCGCGTCGAAGCGGCGCTCGGCGAACTGGAGCCGCGCCTCGCCGTCATGCCAAAAGCGGATGCGCAGGAGCTGAAGGCATTCCTCCAGTGGCTCGCCGACAACCACTTCACCTTCGTCGGCTACGCCCGCTACGATCTCCACCACGACGAGCAGGGGCTCTTGCTCAACCGCGACCCCCAATCGGCCCTCGGCATCCTCGAGGCCCCGCAACGCTCGGGCTCCAACACCTTCGCCCAGCTGCCGCCGGACATCCGCGCACGCGCCGCCGATCCGACCACCCCCCTGATCCTGACCAAGGCCAACAGCCGCTCGACGGTGCACCGGGCCGGCCACCTCGACTACATCGGGGTCAAACGCTACGCCGCCGACGGCACGGTGATCGGCGAGCACCGCTTTTTGGGCCTCTTCACGTCCGCCGCCTACAACCGCCCGGCCGCCGAGATCCCGCTCCTGCGCGTCAAGGTGCGAAAGCTGCTGGAGGCCGCCGGGGTGCGGCCGCAGTCGCACGACGGCAAGGCGCTCCTCAACATCATCGAGACCTACCCGCGCGACGAGCTGTTCCAGGCCGACGAGGAGTTCCTCGGCTCGACGCTGCGGCAGATCCTGCACCTGCAGGACCGCCAGAAGCTCCGGCTGTTCGTCCGCCACGATCCGTTCGGCCGGTTCGCCACCTGCCTCGTGTTCATCCCGCGCGAGCGCTATCACACCGGCGTCCGCCAGCGCTTCGAGGCGGCCCTGATCGAGGCGCTCGACGGCGAGAGCGTGCAGTTCGAAACGCGCGTCGGCGACGAGGTGCTGGCGCGGATCCTGTTCACCATCCGCATGACGCCCGGCCGGCCGGTACCGGAGGTGGACGTGCGCGAGCTGGAGGCCCAACTGGCCGAGCTGGCGCGGACCTGGACCGACCGGCTGCGCGGCGCCCTGATCGAGGCGATGGGCGAGGGCGAGGGCAACCGGCTCTATCGCACCTACGCCAATTTCATCCCGGCCGGCTACCAGGAGAGCATCCCGCCGCGCCTTGCCGTACCGGACCTCCGCCACATCGACCGGCTGGCCAAGGCCGAGGTGCCGATCGCGATGAGCCTCTACCGGCCGATCGAGCCCGGCTCCGAACTCCTCCGCTTCAAGCTCTACCGCGCCGACGAGAAGATCCCGCTCGCCACCGTGCTCCCGGTGCTGGCGAACATGGGCCTCACCGTCATCGACGAGCAGCCCTATCAGGTACGCGACCACAAGGGCCGCACCTTCTGGCTGCACGACTTCGGCATGTGCGTGACGCGCGGCTCGGCGCTCGATCTCGACCGGATCCGCGACCGCTTCCAGGAGGCGTTCGCCGCCATCTGGCAGCACGAGGTCGAGGACGACGGCTTCAACCGGCTGGTGCTGCTCGCCGGGCTCGGTGTGCGGCAGGTCAAGATCCTGCGCGTCTACTGCCGCTATCTGCAGCAGATCAAGATCCCCTTCAGCCAAGCCTATATCGAGGACACGCTCGCCAACCACCCGGAGATCGCGCGCACCCTGGCGAGCCTGTTCGAAACCCGGTTCGATCCGGCCTTCGCGGGCGACCGGGCGAACGCCGTCGACGAGGTCACGGCGCAGATCGGCACCCTTTTGGAACAGGTCGAGGTGCGCGACGAGGACATCATCGTCCGCGCCTATCGCGAGGTGATGCTCGCCACGCTGCGGACCAATGCGTTCCAGCGGAACGCGGACGCCACGTTCAAGCCCTACGTCTCGATCAAGCTCGACCCGCGGCGCATTCGCCTGATGCCGGAACCCCGGCCCGCCTACGAGATCTTCGTCCACTCGGTGCGCTTCGAGGGCGTGCACCTGCGCGGCGGCAAGGTGGCCCGCGGCGGGCTCCGCTGGTCGGACCGGCGCGAGGACTTCCGCACCGAGGTGCTGGGCCTGATGAAGGCGCAGCAGGTCAAGAACAGCATCATCGTCCCGGTCGGCGCCAAGGGCGGCTTCGTCCTCAAGCGCCCGCCGACCGGCGACCGCCAGGCCCTGCAGGACGAGGCGATCGCCTGCTACCGGCTGTTCCTCTCCGGGCTGCTCGACATCACCGACAACCGCAAGGCGGGCGAAATCGTCCCGCCCGCGGACGTGGTGCGGCACGACGGCGACGACCCCTATCTGGTGGTAGCCGCCGACAAGGGCACGGCCACCTTCTCCGACATCGCCAACGAGGTCGCCCGGTCCTACGGCTTCTGGCTCGACGACGCCTTCGCCTCGGGCGGCTCCGCCGGCTACGACCACAAGAAGATGGGCATCACCGCCAAGGGAGCGTGGAAGTCGGTCGAGCGCCATTTCCGCGAACTCGGCCGCGACTGCCAGGCGCAGCCCTTCACCTGCGTCGGCATCGGCGACATGTCCGGCGACGTGTTCGGCAACGGCATGCTGCTCTCGCGGCAGATCAAGCTGATCGCCGCCTTCGACCACCGCCACGTGTTCGTCGATCCGGACCCGGACCCGGCCGGCAGCTTTGCCGAGCGCGAGCGGCTGTTCGGCGTGCCGCGCTCCAGCTGGGACGACTACGACCGCAGCAAGCTGAGCCGCGGCGGGGGCATCTGGCCGCGTACCGCCAAGACCATCCAGCTCTCCCCCGACGCCAAGCGGGCGCTCGGCGTCCGCGACACGGTGCTGGCGCCGAACGACCTCATCAAGGCGATCCTCACGGCCCCGGTCGATCTGCTGTGGAACGGCGGCATCGGCACCTACGTCAAGGCATCCGACGAACGCCACGCCGAGGCCGAGGACCGGGCCAACGACGCGGTGCGCGTCGATGCGAGCCAGCTACGCTGCAAGATCGTCGGCGAGGGCGGCAATCTCGGCATGACCCAGCAGGCGCGCATCGAGTTCGCCGAACGGGGCGGCCGGGTGAACACCGACTCGATCGACAATTCGGCGGGCGTCGACTGCTCCGACCACGAGGTCAACATCAAGATCCTGCTCGGCGAGGTGGTCCAGGCAGGCGATCTGACGCTCAAGCAGCGCGACCGGCTGCTCGCCGAGATGACCGACGAGGTGGCCGAACTCTGCCTGCGCGACAACGTCCTGCAGAACCTCGCCTTGTCCATCGCCCAGGCCATGCCGGCCGACTATCTGGATGCGCAGATCGGCCTGATGCACCGGCTGGAGAGCGACGGCGTGCTCGACCGCGGCCTTGCCCTGCTGCCCGGCGACGAGGCGCTCGTCGAGCGGCGCAAGGCCGGCCGCGGGCTGACCCGGCCGGAGATGGCCGTCCTCATGGCGCACACCAAGAATGCCCTCTACGACCTGCTGCTCGCCTCGCCGGTGGTCGAGGAGCCGCATCTGGAACAGGACCTCGCCAAGTATTTTCCGCGTCCGCTGCGCCGGCGCTTCGCCGAGCCGATCGCGGCCCACGGACTGCGGCGCGAGATCATCGCGACATGGCTCGCCAACAGTCTCGTGAATCGCGGCCTCGACGTGTTCGTCAACGAACTGGTCGAGACCACGGGCCGCGACGTCGCCGACATCGCCCGCGCCTATGTCATCACCCGCGATGCCTTCGGACTGCTCGCGCTGTGGAGCGCGATCGAGGCGCTCGATGCCGTGCCGGCGGCGGAGCAGATCGGCTATCTGACGCAGGCTCGGCAGGTGACCGTCGACGGCACTGCCTGGTTCCTTGCCCATGTGGACGGAGCGACGACGCTCGCCTCGACCATCGAACGGTTCGCCGAAGGGCTTGCCACGGTGGTCACCGCCCTGCCGCGGACCCTGCCGGAGGACTCGGCCACGCAGCTCGCCGAGGCGACCCGCCGCTACCGCCAAGCCGGGCTCGACGAGACGACCGCGCCGAGGCTCGCCGCCCTGCCCTATTTCGTTGCCGCCTGCGACATCATCGAGGTGGCGACCGAATGCGCGACCTCGATCGACGACACGGCCCGGACCTATTTCGCGCTCGACGCGGCGCTCGACCTGCCGCGCGCCCGGCGCTGGCTGCAGGACGTGCCGATCCGCTCGCGCTGGGACCGCTTGACGGCGGCGGGACTCAGCGACGATCTCTACCGGGAACTGCGCCGGGCCACCGCGGCCGTGCTGCGCGCCGAGGACGACAGCTCGCCCGAGGCCCGCGTCGCCGCTTGGCTGGAGCGCAGCGAAGCGTCCCGCAGGCGTCTCGACCGGCTCGCCGCCGAGGTCGAGACGGCGCCGGCGCTCGATTTGTCCATGATCGCCGTCGCCGTGCGCGCGCTGCGCGAACTCGGCACCCGCTGAGGCCCGAAGCCGACCTTGCCCAAACGCCAACGCCTGCTGCATCGCCCGCGGATCGCGGCCGCCCTCGGTTACGGCATCGCCGGACTGGTGCGCGCGCTGGCGGCCACCGGCCGCTGGGAGTTCGACGCCCATCCGGACACCGTGGCACTGCTGGCGCGCGGCGAGCCGGGCATCGGTGTGTTCTGGCACCAGCGCCTGTTGATGGTGCCGAGGCTCTGGGCCGCCCTGCAGGCCCGCACCGGCCGTGCGCGACCGATCCATGCGATGGTCTCCCTGCACGGTGATGGCGAGTTGATCGCAACCGCCCTGGATCGCCTCGACATTCCGCCGATCCGCGGCTCGACCGGCAAGAGCGGCGCCAGGGTCCTGCGCGAAGCGCTGGCGACGCTGGAGGCGAGCGTCAGCCTCGCGATCGCGGCCGATGGTCCGCGCGGTCCCCGCAGCCACCTGCAGCCGGGCGCGACCTATCTCGCCGGCCGAACCGGACGGGCCGTCGTGCCGGTGACCGCAGCCGTGCGACCGCACTGGCAGGCCCCCTCCTGGGACCGGCTCATGGTGCCCTTGCCGTTCAGCCGCGGTGCGCTGATCGTCGGCGCCCCCCGGCGGCTGTCCCCCGACGCGGACTCCGCCGCCCGCCATGCCTTCCATGCCGAGCTTTCGGCGGAACTCGACCGCCTCACCGCGCTCGCCGACGCGCGGGTGCGGGGCAACGCATGACACTCTGGCTCCCCCTCTATGCCGGTTTCGGCCGCCTCGCCACGCCGGCGCTGCACCTCTACGGGCGCCGCCGCATCGCGCGGGGCAAGGAGGATCCGGCCCGCTTCGGCGAGCGTTTCGGCCACGACGAGCGGCCCCGGCCGCCGGGGCGACTGATCTGGGTCCACGCAGCCAGCGTCGGCGAGAGCCTGTCGATCCTGCCGGTGATCGAGACGTGGCTCGACACCTTCCCCACCGACCATGTGCTCGTCACCACCGTCACCCGGACCGCCGCCGACCTACTCGCGCACCGGCTGCCAGCGCGTGCCCTGCACGCCTACGCGCCCTACGACACGGCCCCCGCTTGGCGCCGATTCCAGGCCCATTGGCGGCCGGATGCGACGGTCGTGGTCGAGCAGGAGCTGTGGCCGATGATGCTGTGCTCGGCCCCGAGACCGCGCCTTTTGGTCAATGCCCGGCTGTCGGCCCGCAGTGCCGGGCACTGGCGACGCATGGGCGGCATTGCCCGCTGGCTGCTGGGTCGGTTCGAGGTGATCCTCGCGATGACCGCGGGCGATGCCGCCCGGCTGCGCGAGCTGGGCGCCTCCCCGGTCGAGACTCCGGGCAACCTGAAGGAGGCCGCCCCACCCCTGCCGGTCGATCCGGCAGTGCTCGACGCCTGGCGGACGGCTCTGGACGGCCGGCCGGTGTTCGTCGCGGCGAGCACCCACGAGCCGGAGGAAGGCTGGATCGAGGCGGCCGACCGCCGCGTGTGTGCCCGCCACGGCGATCTCCTGACCATCGTCGTGCCCCGCCATCCGGAACGCGGCGCCTCGATCCTCGCCGCCTTCGACCGCGGCGACGCCCGCCTGCGCAGCGTCGATCCGCGCCCACCGGATCGTTCGATCCGGCTCCTCGTCGCCGACACCATGGGCGAGCTCGGCCTCTTCTACCGTCTCGCCGACGTCGCCTTCGTCGGCGGCTCGCTGATCCCCCACGGCGGGCAAAACCCCCTGGAGCCCGCCCGCCTGGGCAGACCCGTTCTGTTCGGCCCGCACATGGCCAACTTCGCCGATGCCGCGGATCGCCTCCTGGAGGCCGGAGCCGCCAAGCGGACCACGCGTGACACGCTCGCCGCCGACGTGGCTACGTGGCTCGACGACGTGGCGGCGCGTACGCGGGCCGGGGACGCCGCGCGTGCGGTCACCGCGGACGCAGGGGCCGCCGTCGCCCGCACGGTCGACGCCCTGCGCCGCGCGCTGGAGGGCTGAACGGCCGTGCACGCGCCCCGCTTCTGGCAGACCGACGGCTGGACAGCCCGGCTGCTCGATCCGCTCGGCCGCGTCTATGCCGGGCTCGGCCGCCTGCGCTGGGCGGTGAGCACGCCCGCTCGCGTCGCCGTGCCGGTGATCTGCGTCGGCAACGCCACGGTCGGCGGCACGGGCAAGACGCCGATCGTTCTGGATCTGCTGCGGCGGCTCCGTGCCCGCGGGCTCCGGGCGCACGGCCTCTGCCGGGGGCACGGCGGGCGGCTGCGCGGGCCCGTGCGGGTCGATCCGACGCGGCACGGCGCGCGCGAGGTGGGCGACGAAGCGCTCCTGCTCGCCGCAGCCGCCCCGACTTGGGCCGCCCGCGACCGCCTCGCCGGGGCACGGGCCGCCGTCGCTGCCGGGGCCGAGGCGATCGTCCTCGACGACGGCCTGCAATATCCGAAGCTCGCCAAGACCCTCTCCCTCCTGGTGGTCGACGCCGCAACCGGCTTCGCCAACGGACGGATCGTTCCCGCCGGTCCGCTGCGCGAACCAGCCGCCGCGGCGCTTTGCCGCAGCGATGCGGTGATCGAGGTGGGCGACGGCGAGAGTCCGGGCTTGGCCGCGGCGATCGGAGACCGTACCCGCCTGCGCTGCCGACTGGTGGCGACGCCTTCGAGTGCCGCGGCCCTGCGCGGACAGCGGGTCTACGCCTTCGCCGGCATCGGCCGGCCGGAGAAATTCTTCGAAACGGCGGCGCGTCTCGGCGCCGAAGTGGCCGGCTCCCGGGCCTTTCCCGACCACCATCCCTACCGGCCCGGGGACTGCGACGCAGTGCTGGCGGCCGCCCTGGCGCAGGATGCCGTGCCGCTCACCACGGCCAAGGATGCCGTCCGGCTGCCGCCCACGGTGCGTGCCCGGGTTCGGGTCCTCGACGTCGACGTCGCCTGGGAGAACGAAGCGGCGCTCGACGGTCTGCTGGCCAAAGGTCTCGGCCGGCACTGATCCAGGTCACGGGTGACGGCGTATCACTCGACGTAGGGACAGTGCTTGGAGTCGATGATGGCCTACGTGGACACCCCCGACAGCCAGCGGGCCAACCGGAAGTTCATCCGGCAGGCGATGAACGCGCCGCTCTTGACCCGCGAACACGAACTCGACCTTGCCCGGCGCTGGCGCAACCAGGACGACGAGGCGGCGCTGCACGAACTCATCGCCTCCTATACCCGGCTCGTCGTCTCGACCGCCGCGCGGTTCAAGCACTACGGCTTGCCGATGGGGGATCTCGTGCAGGAGGGCACCGTCGGCCTGATGCAGGCAGCCGCGCGCTTCGAGCCGGAGCGCGACGTCCGCTTCTCGACCTACGCAGCGTGGTGGATCCGCTCGGCCATGCAGGACTACATCCTGAAGAACTGGTCGGTCGTGCGCACCGGCACCACGGCCGCGCAGAAATCCCTGTTCTTCAACCTGCGCCGGCTGCGGGCCAAACTGCAGGACGGCACGAAGACGCACATGGACGACGACGACCGCTCGTTCATCGCCAAGGAACTGAGGGTCAACGTGACCGACGTGGAGGCGATGGAAATGCGCCTTGCCGCGTCGGATCAGAGCCTCAATGCGACCATCTCGGTCGAGGGCGAGGACCAGTGGCAGGACTTCCTCGCGGACGAGCGTCCCTGCCCGGAGACGACCGTCGGCGGTACGATGGACCGCTCCAAGGTGCAGCGCTGGCTCGCCGAGAGCATCGCCGAGTTGAACGAGCGCGAGCAGACCATCATCCGTGAGCGGCGCCTCACCGACGACGCCTGCACGCTCGAGGATTTGGGCAAGGTGCTCGGGATCAGCAAGGAGCGGGTCCGGCAGATCGAGCATCGTGCGCTGCAGAAGCTCAAGAGCTCGCTGCTGCGCCGTGCCGCGGACCCCGCCGACGCGGAACTCTTGACCCAAAGTCTGCTCTAGCCAAAAGTCGTCCCGGACACACCAGTCTGGGATGACGATGGCGGCCACCGTTTACGATGTCGTGGTGGTGGGGGCCGGCCCCGCCGGCAGTTCGGCGGCCGTGGTGGCGGCACGCCAAGGCTTGCGCACGGCCCTACTCGACCCTGGGATCGCCCACGATCCGGACGCGGACGGGACGCGCGCCGTCGCCCTGACGCCGGGCTCGCGGGATCGCCTGATCGACCTCGAACTCTGGGATTTCCTGGCGCCACATGCACGCCCCCTGTCGCGCGTGCGCATCCACGACACGAGTACCGGCGTCGAGCACCTCTACCGCGCCCGCGATTTGGGCCGCCCGGCCCTGACCTACGCGCTGACCTTCACCGACCTGCGCAGCGCCCTCCTCGAGGCGCTCGCCGCGACACCGACCATCGAACATTTTCTCCACCATCGCCTGACGGCGCTGCACCTCGAGGGTGGGCAGCGTCGGATCACGCTGGCGAACGGCACGGAACTTCTGGCCAAGCTCGTCGTTGGGGCCGACGGCCGCGAGTCCACCGTGCGCGAGGCCGTGGGCCTCACCGCTAGGCGCTGCGAATTCGCCCAGAGTGCGCTGCTCTTCATCCTGGAAGGCGACGGCCTCGATGCCGATACGGTGATCGAGCAGCTTCGCCCCGAGGGACCAATCGCCGTCCTGCCGCTGCGATCGGATCGCTTCGCCGTGATGTGGATCGACGGTCCCGCGCAAACAGCGCGACGCCGTCGCCTCGGCGCAGAGTCGCTGCTGCACGAACTGGCGTCGCTCATGGAGCAGCCGACCATCGCCCGCATGACCCTGACCTCGCCGATCGTCGCGAACCGGCTCGGCACGCTCCAGGCGGACCGCTTCGTCGCCCCCCGTCTCGCGCTGGTGGCCGACGCGGCCCATGGCGGCCATCCGGTCCACGCCCAGGGGTTCAACCTCGGCATTGGCGACGTGCACGAACTGGCCATGCTCTGGCGGGTCGAAGGCGAACGCTTCGCCAATGCCGAAACGCTCGCCCGCTACCAGCGCAACCGCCGCCTCTCGGTCGCCCCGCGCCTCGGGACGACCGACATCATGAATCGCCTGTTCGGCGCCGCCAACGCCCCCTGGGCCTTCGCCCGCGGCAAC
>JBMCMJ010000018.1:0-17982 GCA_048615135.1 Pseudomonadota bacterium | reverse complement strand
GTGCCCTGGTCGCCTTCGCGGCCGAGCGTTGGCGACCGGAGTTGACCGCGCTCGGCACACTGGTCGCCCTGCTGCTCGTCTTCGAGCTCTTCCCGACCGAGACGCCACGTGGGGTGCTGACCGCCACCGAACTGCTCGCCGGGTTCGCCAACCCGGCGGTGATCACCGTCATGGCGCTGCTCGTGGTCGGGCAGGCGATGGTGCTCACGGGCGCCATCGAAGTCGTGGCGCGACCGCTGGTCCGCGCTGCGGTCGTGGCCCCCCGCCGCACGATCGCCTTCGCCCTGCTCACCGTGCTGGGCAGCAGTGCGGTCCTCAACAACACCCCGGTCGTCGTCATCTTCATTCCTATCATGCGCGCGCTCGCGGAACGTCTCCAGATGTCGCCGGGTCGGGTGATGATGCCCCTCAGCTACATCGCCATGCTGGGCGGCATGCTGACCCTGGTCGGCTCCTCGTCGAACCTGTTGGTGGCGGCCGAGCTGCGGCGCCTGGAGGCGGGCGATCTCGGCTTTTTCGACATGACCGTACCGGGCCTCGCGCTCGCCGCCGCGGGCTTCGCCTATGTCGGCGTCTGGATGTGGCGCGGCGGCGGCCGGACCGGACGCGCGCCCGCGGAGGGGCTGCTCGGTAGCGGGCGGCAGTTCATCGCCGAGGTGGAACTGCAGGCCCGCTCGCCACTGGTCGGGGCCGAGAGCGTCGGCGGATTCTTCCCGGCGCTCCGGCACCTGACCCTGCGCGGAATCGAGCGCGACGGGCGAATGTTGCTGCCACCGTTCGACGGTGTCCGGCTGCAGCCGGCGGATGTGCTGATCGTCGCCGCGACGCGGCGTGTCCTGAGCGAACTGCTGGTCGACCTGCCCGGGCAGCTACCGCATCGCCCCCAGGCGGAAGGCGAACGACGGGCCGGCGAAGAGTACGTCCTGGGCGAGATCATGATCCGTCCGGCCTCCCGCCTCGTCGGTCTGACCCTGGAGCTCACCGGCTTCGAGGCGCGCAATCACGTCAGCGTGGTCGGCATTCAGCGCCGGGCACGGATGCTCCGGGCGCGCACCGGCACCATCCGGCTCGACGCGGGTGACGTGCTGCTGGTCGGGGGTCAGCGCCAAGCGGTTCGCCAACTCGGCGGCGATCCCGACGTGGTACTCCTCGGCGGCAGCACGGACGAGTTGCAGCGCCGCGACAAGGCCGGGCTCGCGATCGGCATCTTCGCCGGGATTCTCCTCCCGGCCGCCCTCGGGCTTCTGCCGATCGTGCTCACGGCATTGGTCGGGGTGATCGCGCTCGTCGCCACGAAGTGCGTCAACCTCCGCCAAGCCGCGCGCGCCCTCGATTCGAGTGTCTACCTGACGATCGCCGCGGCGATCGCGTTGGGCTTGGCCCTCGAGGCGACCGGCGGGGCGGCACTGCTCGCGGGCGGCATCGCCCGCCTCGTCGGCCCGGACTCCCCCGCGCTCGCGCTGTCGCTCCTGTTCCTCGCCGTGGCGATGCTGACCAACATATTGAGCAACAATGCCTGCGCGGTCGTCTTCACCCCGATCGCGGTGAGCCTCGCCAGCCAGGTGGGCGCGCCCGCGCTGCCGTTTGCGCTGGCGGTGCTGTTCGCCGCCAACTGCTCGTTCGCCACGCCCTTCGGCTACCAGACGAATCTTTTGGTGATGGGCCCGGGAAATTATCGCTTCAACGACTTCCCGCGGGCGGGCATTCCGCTCACATTGATGCTGTGGTTGGTCTTCTCGCTGGTGATGCCGTGGCTGGTCGCCCTTTGACATCGGTTGCGACGCCGCCGCGCTCGACGACGCGGCTCGCGACGTTCGCCAGCACCGATCTGCAGCCGTGCCCGTATCTTGCCGACCGGATGGAGCGGCGGCTGTTCACCATCGTCCACGGAGCGGACGCGGACCAACGTCACGAGGTGCTGATGCAGGCGGGCTTCCGCCGCAGCCAGAACGTGCTCTATCGGCCGATCTGTCCCGGCTGCCTGGCCTGCCGCTCGGTGCGCATCCCGGTTCGAGGGTTCGCCGCGACGCGCAGCCTGCGGCGGGTCGAGAAGCGCAACGCCGATCTCGTCGCGCGGATGGTCGAGCCGCTGTTCGCCGAGGAGCACTACCGGCTCTTTCGCCGCTACATCGAGAGCCGGCACGGCGACGGCGGGATGGCCGACATGGACCGCGGCAGCTTTCGCCGGATGATCGAGACGAGCCCGGTCACGACCCGGCTGATCGAACT
Source organism: Pseudomonadota bacterium (assembly GCA_048615135.1). Lineage (GTDB taxonomy): Bacteria > Pseudomonadota > Alphaproteobacteria > Geminicoccales > Geminicoccaceae > RECO01. The sequence goes on along the minus strand of JBMCMJ010000018.1, from coordinate 15,753 downwards.
GCGCGACGGCGCCGGCCGCTTGGTCGCGGCGAGCCTCAGCGACGAGGTCGAGAGCGGGTTGTCGGGCGTCTACAAGTACTTCGATCCGAGCCTGGCAGAGCGCTCGCTCGGCACCCTCGTCATCCTCCGCCATATCGACCTCGCGCGTTCGCTCGGCCTTTCCTTCGTCTATCTCGGCTATTGGATCGCGGGCTCGCGCAAGATGGCCTACAAGGCGCGGTTCCGCCCGCTGGAAATCCTGGAGGGCGATCGCTGGGTGCCGTTCGCGCTACCCGCCACCGACGAGTCCGCCACCGACTAGCCCGATCGACGCAGCGCAGCTATGCATCTGCGGGCCGCAGGCATCGGCCGAGTTTCGACAGGGAGACCATAGTCATGCAACGCAGGACGATCATGCGCGCGCTCGCTACGGCGGGTGTGGCCGGGGGCGCCGTTGTCGCCGCCTCGAGCTTCCCCAAGCCCGCCTTGTCGCAGGGGCGGCTCCGTTGGCGGATGGTCACGACCTGGCCCAAGAACTTCCCGGGCCTCGGCACCGGCGCCGAACTGCTCGCCCGGACCATCGAGCAGATGTCCGAGGGACGCCTGACCGTCGAGGTCTACGGTGCGGGCGAGATCGTGCCTGCCTTCGAGAGCATGGATGCGGTCGAGAGCGGCACGGTCGAGATGGGCCATGGTGCCCCCTATTACTGGAAGGGCAAGATGAACGCCGCCCAGTTCATCGCGGCGATCCCCTTCGGCCTCAACGCCCAGGAGCAGAACGCCTGGTTCCAGCACGCGGGCGGGCAGGCGCTGGCCGACAAGGTCTACGCCGAGATGGGCGCCAAGTTCTTCCCGTCCGGCAACACCGGCACGCAGATGGGCGGCTGGTTCAACAAGGAGATGAACAGCCTCGCCGACTACCAGGGCCTGAAGATGCGCATTCCGGGTCTCGGCGGCGAGGTGGTGACGGCCGCCGGCGGCACCGTCGTCAATCTGCCCGGCGGCGAGATCCCGCCGGCCCTCTCCCAGGGCCAGATCGACGCGACCGAGTGGGTCGGCCCCTACAACGACCTCGCCTTCGGCCTCTACCGTTCGGCGCGCTACTACTACTATCCGGGCTGGCACGAGCCGGCGACGGTGCTCGACAACTTCGTCAACCTGCGCGCCTGGGAGAGCCTGCCGGACGACCTCAAGGCGATCGTCGAGACCGCCAACCGGGCGGTCAACCAGTCCGTGCTCTCGGAGTTCGTGGCGCGCAACAACGACAGCCTGCAGAAGCTCGTCAGCGAGCACGGCGTCGAGTTGCGGGCCTTCCCCGACGAGATCCTGCAGGGACTGGGCCGTCTCTCCGGCGAGGTGATGAACGACCTCGCGTCCAGCGATCCGTTCTCGCGCGAGGTGATGGACAGCCTCTTGCGCTTCCGTCGGACCGGCATCGCCTGGTCCGCGGTGTCGGAAGAAGCCTTCTCCCGCGCCCGCGGGCTCGACTACGCCTACGCCGAGCCCAGCCAGGGCTGATCCGCCGGTCGGCCGGGGGGACTCGAGCGTCACCCCGCGCCCTCCCCCGGCGATGGCGTTGCCATCGCTCTCGAGTGCTGACGGCACTGGCCGTCAGCCGGGGGTCAGGGGGCCAAAAGCCCCCTGCCTTGTTCTTCTTGTTCTATCCGACGGACGAATCCGCTGCCTGGGTCGCTGCGCTAGAACAGGACCGAAGGCAGCCAGGTCGCCAGCGCCGGAAAGGCGGCGACGAGGGCGAGGCCGGTGAGCTGGATCAGCACGAACGGCAGGATGCCCAGGTAGATGTCGGTGGTCCTGACCTCCGGCGGCGCCACGCCGCGCAGGTAGAACAAGGCGAAGCCGAAGGGTGGCGTGAGAAAGCTGGTCTGCAGGTTTACCGCGATCATCACGCCGAGCCAGATCGGATCGAGCCCCATCATCAACAGGATCGGGCCGACGATCGGCACCACCACGAACACGATCTCGATGAAGTCGAGGAAAAATCCCAAGAAGAACATCAGCGCCATGACGACGAACATGGCGCCGAACGCGCCGCCGGGCATGGCCGAGAGCGCGTCGTGGACGATGTTCTCGCCGCCGAGACCGCGGAACACCAGCGAGAAGACGCTGGCCCCCAGGAGGATGACGAAGACCATGGAGGCGATCTTCGTGGTCGATTGCATGACGTGCCGCAGGACGGCCAGATCGAGCCGACGGCGCAAGAGCGCGAGCAGGCTCGCGCCGACCGCGCCGACCGCCGCACTCTCGGTCGGCGTCGCCACCCCGCCGAGGATCGAGCCGAGCACGGCGAGGATGAGGAGGGCGGGCGGCAAGAGCGACCTGATCACCTGCGGCACCAACGAACCCGCGGGCGGTGCCGGGGTCGGCGGGGCGACGGCCGGCCGCCACATCGCCAAGCCGACCTGATAGGCGATGTAGAGCGCGACCAGCAGCAGGCCCGGCAGCAGCGCGCCGGCGAACAGATCGACCACCGAGACCGGATCGGGCGCGAAGTTGCCCAGTGCGAGCTGCGCCTGGGTATTGGCGCCCTGCATGATGTCGCCGAGGATGACCAGGGCGATCGAGGGCGGAATGACCTGACCGAGGGTACCCGCCGCACAGATCGTGCCGCAGGCGAGCTTCGGGTCGTAGCCCGCGCGCAGCATCGTCGGCAGGCTCAACAGGCCCATGGTGACGACGGTGGCCCCGACGATGCCGGTGGAGGCGGCGAGCAGCATGCCGACGAGGGTCACCGAAACGGCGAGCCCGCCCCGCACCCGGCGCATCAAGAGGCCCATCGTCTCGAGCAGTTGCTCGGCGACGCCCGAGCGCTCGAGCATCACCCCCATGAAGACGAACAGCGGGACCGCGACCAGAACCTCGTTGACCATCACGCCGAAGAAGCGCGACGCGAGCCCGCCCAGAAGACGGAGATCGAACACGCCGAGCAGGTTGCCCAGCATGGCGAAGGCGAGGGCCGTGCCGGCCAGGGTGAAGGCGACGGGAAAGCCCAGCATCAAGACGCCGCAGGCCACGGCGAACATGCCGAGCGCGATCAGCTCGCCGAGCAGAACCTCGCTCACGAGCCGATCCCCTGCCCCCGACTGCCGGCCTCGGCGATCATCTCCGGGTCGCCGCGCAGGATGAGCAGGGATCGGCCCGCGAGGGCCAGCGCCTGCAGACCGACGAGTACGCAGAACACGGGTATCACGGTCTTGAGCAGGAACAGGCCGGGCAGGCCGCCGGCCTCGCGGCTGGCCTCGACGCGCGCCCAGGAATTGGCGACGTAGGGCAGGGCCACCGTCCAGGTGGTGACGATCAGCGGCAGCACCAGGACCAGCGAGCCGAACAGGTCGACCCAGGCCTTGTAGCGCAGCGACGCGCCCCGATAAAAGACGTCGACCCGAACGTGCCCCTCATGCAGCAGGGTATAGGCGGCGCCCAGCATGAACACGACGCCGTGCATCCAGACATAGCTCTCCTGGATCCATACCCGGCCCCAGGCGAAGCCGTAGCGCATCACGACGACGAAAAAGACGACCACGACCATCGCCAGGGTCAACCACGCGACCGCCCGACCGATGTGGTCGTTCAGCGTGTCGACGATGCGAACGAACCGCTTGACCTGCCGCACGGCGGCCGCCTCCTCCCTGCAACGTTGCCGCGGGCGATCCGCGCGGCGGGCTCCGTCTAGGCGATCCGGCTCGCCACCGCAAACCGTTTGCCGGAGATGACCGGACCGCCAGTTGCCCGCCCGTCACGATCCCGGTAGAAGCCCACGGCTAAGGTGCGAAGTTCGGCTCGGTTGCCGGCAGGGCGCCCCCGCGCGGCTATGGTGGGAAGGCAGGACGATGGCGGATCGGTTCCGCGGCTGGCAGGTCGTCGACGATGCGGGCAAGCCCCGGCTCGATTGGCGGACCGACCTCGCCCTCGAAGACCTCGCGGACGGCGACGTCGTGATCGACGTCTCGCACGCGAGCTTCAACTACAAGGACGGCCTCGCCCTCACGGGCAAGGCCCCGATCATCCGCCGCTTTCCGTGCGTGCCGGGCATCGACCTCGCCGGCACCGTGCTGGAGAGCCAGGGCCGTGGCCTTGCGCGCGGCGACGTCGTGCTGGTCACCGGGTTCGGCCTCGGCGAGACCCACGACGGCGGCTTCGCCGAGCGGGCGCGCGTCCGTCGCGAATGGGTGATGAAGGTGCCGCCCCCCTTCACCGCCGTCCAGGCGATGGCCATCGGCACCGCCGGGTTCACCGCCATGCTGGCGGTCCAGGCCCTGGAACAGCAGGGGGTCGAGCGGCCGGCGGAGGTGCTCGTCACGGGTGCCGGCGGCGGGGTCGGCTCGATGGCGGTGGCCCTCCTGGCAGCGGCCGGCTTTGCCCCGGTCGCCGTGACCGGTCGAGCCGAGCTGGAGCCTTATCTGCGCGAGCTCGGCGCGGTGCGCGTCCTGCCGCGCAGCGCCGTCGCCAGTTCCGGCAAGGGGCCGCTCGACAAAGCGCAATGGGCCGCGGCGATCGACACCGTGGGCGGGCCGTTCCTCGCCGACCTCTTGAAGGCGATGCGCTACGAGGGCACCGTCGCCGCTTGCGGCCTGGTCGGGGGGGCGGACCTGCCGACCACCGTCTATCCGTTCATCCTGCGCGGCGTGCGGTTGATCGGCATCGACAGCGTGCAGCAGCCGATGTTCAAGCGGGACGCGGCCTGGGGCCGCCTCGCCGTGCTGCTCGACGCGGATCGTCTCGGCCGGATGACCCGCACGGTCGCCCTCCCCGACCTGCCGAAAACCGCCGAGGAGATCCTCGCGGGGCAGGTGCGCGGCCGCGTCGTCGTCGAGGTGAAGGCCTGAGCATGGTCAAGGTGCTGGTCCTGAACGGACCCAATCTCAACCTGCTCGGCGAACGCGAGCCCGGCATCTACGGGGCCACCAGCCTCGCCGACGTCGAAGCCGGGTGCGTGGTGCTGGGCCGCGAGCTCGGGCTCGAGGTGCGTTGCCGGCAGAGCAACCACGAAGGCGAGCTGATCGACGCGGTGCACGAGGCCCGAGCGGACCACGGGGGCCTGATCGTCAACGCCGGCGGCTACAGCCACACCTCGATTGCCCTCGCCGACGCCCTGCGCGCCTTTCCCGGCCGCATCGCCGAAGTCCACGTCACCAACATCCACCGCCGCGAGGCCTTCCGTCACCACTCGCACGTCGCCCTGGTGGCCGACGCCGTGCTCTGCGGCTGCGGCCCCCTCGGCTACGAACTCGCCCTCCGTTATCTGGCAGCACAACTCGTCCCATGAGCACGATCACCGTCGACCCGACCCTCATCGAGACCCTCGCCGACCTGCTCGACCGCACCGGCCTCAGCGAGATCGAACTCGCCGAGGGCGATGCGCGCGTCCGTGTCGTCCGCCAGCTCGCTCCGGTGACCGTGGCGCCCGCCGCCGCGCCCGCTCCCGTCGAGGCGCCCGAGCCGGCGGAGCGGCCGTTGCAGGGGGCCGTGCTGTCGCCGATGGTCGGGACCGTCTACCTCGCACCGGAGCCGGGTGCCCAGCCGTTCGTCACGGTCGGCGGGCGCGTCGAGGAGGGCCAGACGCTGATGATCATCGAGGCCATGAAGGTCATGAACCCGATCCGCGCCCCGCGCAGCGGCACCGTCAGCAGGATCCTGGTCGAGAACGCGGGCCCGGTCGAATACGGCGAGCCCCTGCTGGTCCTGGTCTGAGCGCCGCCCCGTGTTCCAGAAGATCCTGATCGCCAACCGGGGTGAGATCGCGCTGCGGATCCTGCGCGCCTGCCGGGAAATGGGCATCCAGACGGTGGCGGTGCATTCGACGGCGGATGCCGATGCGATGCACGTCCGCCTCGCCGACGAGAGCGTCTGCATCGGCCCGCCCGCCGCGGCGGAGAGCTATCTGAACAAGGCCTCGATCCTCGCCGCCGCGGAGATCACCGGTGCGGAGGCCATCCATCCGGGCTACGGCTTTCTCTCGGAGAACGCGGACTTCGCCGAGATGGTGCAGGATCACGGCTGCACCTTCATCGGGCCGACGCCCGAACACATCCGCATCATGGGCGACAAGATCGCGGCGAAGCAGACGGCCGTCGAACTGGGCCTGCCGACGGTGCCGGGCTCCAAGGACGCGCTGCGCGATCCCGACGAGGCGGCCTTCCTCGCCCATCAGGTCGGCTATCCGGTGCTCATCAAGGCCGTCGCCGGCGGCGGCGGGCGCGGGATGACCGTGGTCTGGAGCGAGGCCGACCTCTCCGACGCGCTCAAGATGGCCAAGCGCGAGGCGCAGGCAGGCTTCGGCGACGACCGGGTCTATCTGGAGAAGTACCTCGACCATCCGCGCCACATCGAGGTCCAGGTGCTGGGCGACGGGCACGGCCGGGCGGTCCATCTGGGCGAGCGGGACTGCACGCTGCAGCGCCGCCACCAGAAGGTGCTGGAGGAGGCGCCGGCCCCGACCCTCACGCCCGAGCAGCGGGCCGAACTCGGCGAGCGGGTCGCCGTGGCGATGCGCAAGCTGCGCTACCGCGGTGCCGGCACGGTCGAGTTCCTCTACCAGGACGGCACCTTCGCCTTCATCGAGATGAACACCCGCCTGCAGGTCGAGCACCCGGTGACCGAACTCGTCACCGGGGTGGACATCGTGGTCGAGCAGATCCGCGTCGCCGCGGGGGAGCCCTTCACGCTTCGCCAGGAGAACATCCGCTTCGACGGCCATGCCATCGAGTTGCGCATCACCGCCGAGGATCCGGACACGCTGATGCCGCTGCCGGGCCGGGTCGACACCTATCACCCACCGGGCGGGCCGGGGGTGCGGGTCGACAGCGCGCTCTACGCGGGCGCCGTGGTGCCGCCCTACTACGACAGCCTGATCGCCAAGCTGATCGCCCACGGGCCCGATCGCGAGACCTGCAGGCGACGTCTGCTGCGGTGCCTCGACGAATACGTCATCCAGGGACCGGGCACGACCATCCCGCTGCTGCAGGACCTCCTGGAAGCCCAGGACGTGCGGTCCAACCGCTACGATACCGGCTGGCTCGGGCGGTTCCTCGAGGCCAGGCGTCTGCGCGGATGAGGTGCGACCCGGGGAGATGACCGCGCTCAGGGCCGACACGCTGCTCTGCGCCTATTCCGTCGGGATCTTCCCGATGGCCAACGACCGCGACGACGACGAGATCTTCTGGGTCGAGCCCAAAAAGCGCGGCATCATCCCCCTCGACGGCTTCCGCGTGCCGCGCAGCCTGCGCAAGGTGGTCCGGCAGGGGCGCTTCGAGGTCCGTTTCGATCACGCCTTCGAGGCGGTCATCCGCGGCTGCGCCGAGAGCGTCCCGGACCGCCCCCGGACCTGGCTCAACGACGACCTGATCGACGCCTATTGCGACCTCGCCCGCCACGGGCACGCGCACAGCGTCGAGTGCTGGCGCGAGGACCGGCTGGTCGGCGGGCTCTACGGGGTGGCCATGGGCGGGGCGTTCTTCGGCGAGAGCATGTTCAGCCGCGAGACCAATGCGAGCAAGGTGGCCCTCGTCCACCTCGTCGAGCGCCTGCGCGCCCGTGGCTTCGCCCTGCTCGACAGCCAGTTCATGACCGATCACCTCCGCCAGTTCGGCGGCACCGAGGTCGATCGCGACCACTATCGCCGGCTGTTGCGCACGGCGCTGTTGACCCACGCGCGCTTCGCCTGATCCCGCCCGCTCAGGGCGCAGGCCGACGCCGGGGCGCGCCGCGGGGTTCCGCCTCGGGTTCCTCGGCGGCGGCCTCGGCCGCCCGCACGGACGCGCTGTCCAGGCATTCCAGGACCCAGACGTCGTAGACGGCGTGGTCGAGCGCCGAGACGGCCGGGCTCGAGGCGTACATCCAGCCGCTGAACACCGTTTGCGGCTCGCCCGCCGGGGGCTCGTCGACGATCCGCAGGAAGGCGGCACTCTCGGGAGGAGCGGTTGGCAGGGCGACGAAACAGGCCTGGGCCTCCACCCGGAGCGTGCCGAAGGCCACGGCGTCACCGATGGCGACGTCGAAGGTCGACACGCGGGCGGTCACCTTGTCCAGGCCCTGCAGCCGGACGAGATCGCGCGGCAACTCCGCGGCGCCGAAGGCCGGCCCGGCAAGCACGACACCCAGGAGCGCCGCGCGCCGCATCAGTTGCCGCTTTCGCCGCCACCCGAGAAGACGAAGCGGCCGACCAGTTCCTCGAGGTTGATCGCCGACTGCGTGAACATCAGCTCGTCGCCGGCCATCAGCATTTCCGTGTCGGCACCCGGCTGCAGGGCGATGTAGCGGCCGCCGAGCAGGCTCTCGCTGAAGATCGCGGCGGAACTGTCGAGCGGCAACTCGATGTCGTTGCGCACGCTCAAGAGGACATCGGCGCGAAAGCTCCGGGCATCCAGGCTGGTTTCCAACACCCGCCCGACGGTGATCCCGCTGATCCGCACGTCCGAGCCGACGGAAATGCCGTCGATCCGGTCGAACTTCGCCCGCACGGTGTAGCCGCCGGGGTCGCGCACGTCGCTCACCGTGTAGGCGTAGGCGACGAACACCAGGGCGACGGTGAGCACCAGGGCCCCGAGCAGGGTTTCGATGAAACTGCGCGACATGGTGGTCCTCGATCAGTGGACGGGTGGGGTCAGCCCCGCTGGTCCGGGGTCTTAGCGCGGACGGGCTCCAGGTCCAACAGGGCTCGGGCGAAGGCGTTCGCCTCGAAGGGCCGCAGGTCCTCGATGCCCTCGCCCACGCCAACGGCGTGGACCGGCAGGCCAAAGGCCTCGGCAAGGGCGACGACCACGCCACCCCGGGCGGAGCCGTCGAGCTTGGTGACGATCAGCCCGGTGAGGTCGATCGCCTCCTTGAAGATCTCCACCTGGCGGTGCGCATTCTGGCCGGTGGTGGCATCCAGCACCAGCAGGCTGGCATGCGGGGCGGTCGGATCGCGCTTCTGCATCACCCGGACGACCTTCCTGAGTTCGTCCATCAGCGCCCCCTTGTTGTGCAGCCGGCCGGCGGTGTCGACCAGCAGGACGTCGAGCCCCTGCTCGGCGGCCCGCTCCATCGCGTCGAACACCAAGCCCGCCGGGTCGCTCCCGGCCCGACCCTGGAAGACCGGGGCCTCGGCGCGCTGCCCCCAGATCGCCAGCTGTTCGATCGCGGCCGCGCGGAAGGTGTCGCCCGCCACCATCCCGACACGCTTGCCCTCGGCCGCCAGTTGCGCCGCGAGCTTGCCGATGGTCGTCGTCTTGCCCGTGCCGTTGACGCCCGCCACCAGCACGACGAAGGGCTTGGCGCCCGAGACCTCCAGGGGCTGCGCGACCGGCTCGAGGCTCTGCGCGATGTAGCCGGCGAGCGCCTCCTTGACCTCGATGTCGCTCACGTCCTTGCCGAAGCGGTCCTTGGCCAGCCGCTGGGTCAGCTTCGCTGCCGTCGCGACCCCCAGATCGGCCGCGATCAGGGCCTCCTCCAACTCCTCCAACGCCTCGCCGTCGAGCTTGCGCCGGGTGAAGATGGCCGTGACGTTCTGCGTCAGCGCCGACGACGAGCGCTGCAGCCCGCCCTTGAGCCGTTCCCACCAGGAGGCCATCAGGCGGCCACCCGGCCGATCAGCCAGCCGTCCTGGCGACGCTCGGCCCGGGCGCTGACGATCTGTCCGTCCGGACCGCCCCCCTCCAACAGGATCGGCGCGAAGTGCGGGGTGTGGCCGCGGCCGCCGCGCTCGACCAGGACGTCGTGCCGGCCGCCGACCAGTTGCTGCAGCAGCCGGTCGAGGGCCGCCTCGCCCGCGGCCCTGAGCCTTGCCGCCCGCTCCTTGCGTTCGGCCTTGGCCACCTGGGGCATCTTCGAAGCCGGCGTGCCGGGGCGCGGCGAATAGGGAAACACGTGCAGAAAGCTCAAACCGGCCTCGTCGACGAGGTTCAACGTCTCCTGGAAATGGGCCTCGGTTTCGGTCGGAAAACCCGCGATCAGGTCGGCGCCGAAGGCAAGCTCGGGCCGCTGCACCCTTAGCCGCTCGGCGAGCCGCACGACGTCCGCCCGCAGATGGCGACGCTTCATCCGCTTCAGGATCAGATCGCTGCCGGCCTGCACCGAGAGGTGCACGTGCGGCATCACCCGCGCCTCGCCCGTGAGCAACTCCTCGAGGTCCGGATCGACCTCGGCCGGATCGATCGACGAGACCCGGACCCGAGCGAGGTCGGGCACGAGGCGCAACAGGCGCTTCAGCATCGAACCGAGGGTCGGCTGCCCCGGCAGATCCTTGCCGTAGGAGGTGAGATCGACCCCGGTCAGCACGATCTCGCGGTAGCCGCCCGCCAGCAGTTGTTCGACCTGACGCTGGATGGCACCCAGGCCGACCGAGCGGCTGTTGCCGCGGCCGTAGGGAATGATGCAGAAGGTGCAGCGGTGGTCGCAGCCCTGCTGCACCTGGACGAAGGCCCGGCTGCGCCCGTCGAAGCCGTCGACCAGATGCGGGCTCGTCTCGCGCACCGCCATGATGTCGGCCACCTGCACCGCGGGCGTGGTGGGCGCGAACAGCCCCTGCCACGTTGCGGGCTCCAGCTTGGCGGCATTGCCGACCACCCGGTCGACCTCGGCCATCGCCGCGTAGCGCTCGGGATGCAGCTGCGCGCTGCAGCCGGTCACCACGACCCGCGCGTCGGGGCGGGCGCGCTTGGCGCGGCGGATCGCCTGGCGGGCCTGCCGCTCGGCCTCTTCGGTCACGGCACAGGTATGGACGATCACCACGTCGCCACCCAGGCCGGCCTCGCCCGCGTGCCGGCGCATCACCTCGCTTTCGAAGGTGTTCAGCCGGCAGCCGAAGGTGACGATCTCCGGCGCGCTCAAGGCTGTTGCTCCAAAGCGTCGAGGTCGACGGCGCCGCGAAAGACGAAGGCGGCCGGCCCCTGCATCAAGACGTGATCGTCGCCCTCGCGCCAGGTGATGACCAACGGTCCGCCGTCGAGGTGCACGGTCGCGGTCCGCTCGGCGAAGCCGCGGCGGACGGCGGCCGTCAGCGCGGCACAGGCACCCGAGCCGCAGGCCTGGGTTTCGCCCACCCCCCGCTCCCACATCCGCAGGCGCAGCTCGCGGGGCGAACGGACCGTGGCGAAGCCGACATTGACCCGTTCGGGAAATAGCGGATGGCGCTCGACCAGGGGGCCGAGGCCGCGCACGTCGACCGCGTCCGCATCCGCGACGAAGAAGGTGGCGTGGGGATTGCCCAGGTTGCAGCAGGCAGGACCGTTCAGGGGCCCGACATCCAGATCGACGCGCGTCGTATCGAACGGCGTGGCCAGCGGAACCTCCTCCCAGGCGGTGCGCACGGGTCCCATGTCCACCTCGATCGCGTCGCCGACGCGACGGCAGGCCAAGAGCCCGGCCAAGGTCTCGATCACCACGTCACCGCCGAGCAGCCGCGCCACGCAGCGGGTCGCGTTGCCGCAGGCGCCGACCTCGCTGCCGTCGTCCGGCTGAAAGATGCGCAGGAACACGTCGGCACGCGCACTCGGCTCCAGCACCAGGACCTGATCGCAGCCGATCCCCCGGTGGCGGTCACAGAGCGCCACGATCCGGGCCGGCGTCAACGGCAACGTCGCCTCGCGCGCATCGAAGATCGCGAAGTCGTTGCCGAGGCCGTGCATCTTGACGAAGGGCAGTTCGGTCATGGCGCGCAATGACCACGAAGCCGGGCAAAACGCAATTCTCAGCCGCCGTCGACATAGGGGTTGCGGCCCTGCCGGCGATGCCAGCGGATCGGCACGCCCTGGAAATCGAACGCGTCGCGCAAGCCCCCCGTCAGGTAGCGCAGATAGCTCTCCGGCAATTCGTCGAGCTGGTTGCCGAACAGGGCAAAGGTCGGCGGCCGGCCCTTCGCCTGGGTGACGTAACGCAGCTTGATCCGCCGGCCCTTGACCAGCGGCGGCGGGTTGGCGTCGACCGCCGTCTGGAACCAGCGATTGAGGGCGGCGGTGGGCACGCGGCGGTTCCAGCGGGCATATTGCTCGACGATCGCGCGCATCAGCTTGTCGAGACCGCGCCCGGTCAGCGCCGACACGGGCACCGCCGGCACACCCTTCGCCTGGGCGAGTTCGAGCCCGAGCCGCCGGTGCACATCCTTCAAGAGCGCCTTCGGCTCCTCGACGAGATCCCACTTGTTGAGCGCGATGACCAGGGCGCGGCCCTCGCGCAGCACCAGATCGGCGATCGTCTGGTCCTGCCGCTCGAACGGTTGGGTCGCGTCGACCACGAGCAGGGCAACGCCGCAGCGCTTCAGGGTCTCGACCGTGGCCGATGTGCTGACCTTCTCCAAGGAGCGCTGGTCGATCCGGGCGCGGCGCCGCAGACCGGCCGTGTCGACCAGTTCCACCTCCTGTCCCGCGAAGGTCCAGCCGATGCTGACCGCATCGCGGGTCAGCCCCGGCTCGGGGCCGGTGAGCAGCCGCTCGCTGCCGATCAGCCGGTTCACCAGCGACGACTTGCCGGCATTGGGCCGACCCACCACCGCGAGCCGCAAGGGCCCCCGCGGCGCCTCGTCGGCGCCGGCCTCGGGCGCCTCGCCGGCCGGTTCCTCCTCGTCTTGGATGAACGGCCTGAGCGCTTCGGCGAGGTCGTCGAGCCCCTGGGCATGGGCCGCGGCCATCGGGATCGGCTCGCCGAGCCGGAGCCGCCAGGCCTCGCTGACGGCGAGCCTGCCGCCGTCGCTCTCCGCCTTGTTGGCCACCAGGATCAAGGGCTTGCCGCGATCGCGGAGCGCATCGGCCAATGCCTCGTCGAGGGCCGTGACGCCGACCTTCGCGTCGATCACGAAGACGCCGACATCCGCTTCGTCGAGGGCGGTCTCGCTGGAGCGCCGCAGCCGACCGGACAGGCTGTCGTCGGTCGCCTCCTCCATGCCCGCCGTGTCGAGCACGCGAAAGCGCAGGTCGAACAGCCGGCCGTCACCCTCCAAGCGGTCGCGGGTAACCCCCGGCGTGTCGTCGACGATCGCCAGCCGCCGGCCGATCAGCCGGTTGAACAGGGTCGACTTGCCGACATTCGGTCGGCCGAGGATGGCGACGGTGGTGGGCAAGGAGGGCGCCGTGACTGTCAGCGGTAGGCGTGCAGCCTGCCCTGCCCGTCGAGCAGGATCAAGGTGCCGCGCGCAACGGCGGGTGGGAGGGTGACGTTGCGTGCCACCTCCGCCGTCTCGATCACTGCCCCCGTCGACGGATCGAGCGAGACCAGATTGCCCTCGGACCCGACGACCAGAACCCGGCCGCCGGCGAGCACCGGGGCCGTATAGGTGATCCGGCCGGACTCGACATTGTCGGGACGGCGGAACCGGTCGAGTTGGGTCACCCAGCGCACGCGCCCCGTCGCGGCATCGAGGGCCGCGACCTGAGCCTCGGTCGTGACGACGAACACGGCGGCCGGCGTGACCCACGGGGTCTCGGTCGTGGTCAGGCGCTGATCCCACACCCGCTGACCGGTCGGGATGTCGATCGCCGCGATCTCGCCGCCGTGCCCCGCCACGATCACCCGGCCCTCGGGATCGATCACCGGGGCGGCGCGGATGTCGACGATGCTGGAGAGTGCTGTGGTCCGGCGCGGCCGGCGGATGGAATCGAGCCAGGCCGCACCGCCGTTGTCGAGGACGAGGCCGAACACCTCGCCCGACGAATAGGCCGCGATCACGGCGCTGCCCGCCGTCGCCGGCGAGGCCCCGCCGAAGATCGCGGAGAGTTCGGCAAAGCCCTGGTGCACCCAGAGCAGCGTGCCGTCGACCGCGTCGAGGGCGAAGGTCTGGTTGTCCGCCGAGGTGACGAGGACCACGCGCCCGGCGAGGGTCGGCGCGGCCCGCACGGGTACCCCGAGTTCCGCCGACCAGATCACGGTGCCGGCCGCGGCTTCGAGGGCGGCCACCTCGCCGGTCGCGGTGGCGACGAACAGCCCGCCGCCGCCGGCCGCCAGGCCCGCGCCGAAGCGGCGATCGCTGTTCAGCCGGAAGCTCCGCCGCCAGACGCGCTCACCGGTCTCGAGGCGGAAAGCCGAGACGTTGGCGTTGGCATCCGCGGCGAATACCAGCCCGCCGTCCACGATGGGCGGCCCCAACAGGCGGCTCGTCGTCCCATCGCCGCGGCCGACGTTGGCGCTCCAGGCACGCCGCGGGCTCGGGCCGAGCGCCACGTGCAAGAGCGTGTGGGTCGGCGAGCCGCCGACCTGCGGCCAGGCGTCGTTGGTCTGCGGTGCGGGCAGCCGGAGCGGCGCCGCGGCGAGCGTCGGGTCGGGCTCGAGGCCCGTCTCCAGCAGCAGGACCGGTTGGCGCTCGCCCGGGAGCGGCGGATCCTCCGGATCACCCCACCAGTTGCCGATGCCACAGCCGCCGACCAGCAGCGGCAGCAGCAACAGGACCGGGCGCAGGGGCGAGCGGCGTCTCACCCCGCACTCGCCTCGTCAACACCGAGGGCCGCCAGGAGCTCCCGCACCCGCACGCGCGTCGAGGTCGGCGTGGCCTCGTCCTGGAGGATGTCGCGGAGCGTCGTGATCGCCTGCTCCCGGTCGCCCGCCTGCAACAGGGCCGCGGCGGTCAGTTCGCGGGCGGTGTGGCGCCAGGGGCTCGTCGCGGTGAAGGGACGAAGGGCGGTGATGGTCGCATCGGGCGAGGCGTCGTCGGCCCGCGCGGCGATCGCCAGGATCGTGGCCAGATCGCCATAGGGTTCGGGCGTCTCAGCGTCGTTCGATACCCGGTCGAGCAGGTCGAGCGCCGCCGCCTCGTTGCCGTCGGCCGCGAAGATCTGGGCCGCGGTGAAGCGCGCCACCACGGCATAGCCCGTACGCGCGTCGTCGCCCAGCCGGACGAGGGCGTCGGCCGCGGCGGTCGGCACGCCCCCCGCCTGCTCGATCGCCTGCTCGAAGGCAAGCGCATCGGCCTGGCGGCGATTCTCGCTGACGTAGTCCCAGATCACGACCCCCGCGGTCGCGGCGACGATCGCCACCGCTCCTGCGATGACCAGCAGGCCGTAGCGGCGCCACAGCCTCGACAGGCGGTCGTGGCGAAGCTCCTCGTCGACCTCGCGGATGAATGCATCGGGATTGTGAGCCAAGGTTCCTCGACCTTTCCGGGACGGCGGCTTGCGTCGAACGACGAGGGGTTGGTATGCAAGCCGAAGCGCGATGGCAAGGGTGCGAGCACGTGCTCGGCTCCGCCCCCGCGCCCTCGAGAGGGTCCGCCATGCACCGACTGTTCGTCGCCTTGGACCTGCCCCGCTACGCCAAGGACAGTCTCGCGGTCATGCAGCAGGGCCTGCCGGATGCCCGCTGGGTCGATCCGGACATGCTGCACCTGACCCTCGCCTTTCTGGGCGAGGTCGACCGGCCGACCTTCGAGGAAGCGATGCACGCCCTGGCCCGGGTCGAGACCCGGCCGTTCGACCTCACCCTGAAGGGTCTGGGATTCTTCCCCAGCCGCGGTGCCCCGCGCCAGGTCTGGGTGGGCGCGGAGCCCGAACCGGAACTGGAGCGCCTGCAGCGCCGCATCGCGCGCGCCCTCGGAGCGGCCGACATCACCCTCGAGAAGCGGCGCTTCGTGCCCCACGTCACCCTCGCCCGCTTTCGCACACCCCCGCCCGAACACCGCCTGCAGGCCTTCCTGCAGCGCCACGGCCTGTTCCGGCTGCCGCCCTTCCCGGTCAGCGATTTCCACCTCTTCTCCAGTTGGCTCGGTGCCGGCACGCCGCACTACGAGATCGAGGCCAGCTACGAACTCGTCCCCGGCCTGGAGCCGGAACCCCAGCCGCTTCGCCGCCGCTGACG
>JBMCMJ010000017.1:0-17993 GCA_048615135.1 Pseudomonadota bacterium | reverse complement strand
AGACGGTCAAGCCGAAAGCCCAGGGGTTCATGATCGATCCGCTCGATCGAACGACGAAGGGGGCGGACAGCCGCCCCCTTCTCCCGATGGTCGCAGGTCGGGCGCGCTCAGCGCTCGACGCACATGGCGATGCCCATGCCGCCACCGATGCAGAGGGTGGCAAGGCCCTTCTTCGAGTCGCGCTTCTGCATTTCGTGCAGCAGGGTCACGAGGACGCGTGCGCCGGAAGCCCCGACCGGATGGCCGAGCGCGATCGCGCCGCCGTTGACGTTGACCTTCGAGGTGTCCCAGCCGAGCTCCTTGTTGACCGAGATCGCCTGCGCAGCGAACGCCTCGTTGGCCTCGACGAGGTCGAGGTCCTGGTGGTTCCAGCCGGCCTTCTCGAGCGCCTTGCGCGTGGCCGGGATCGGGCCCGTGCCCATGATCGCCGGATCGACGCCGGCCTGCGCCCAAGCCTTGATGTGGGCGAGCACCGGCAGGTTGCGCTTGGCCGCCTCCTCCGCACTCATGATCATCACCATGGCGGCGCCGTCGTTGATGCCCGACGCGTTGCCGGCCGTCACCGTGCCTTCCTTGTTGAAGGCCGGGCGGATCTTCGCGAGCTGGTCCTTGGTGACGCCCAACCGCGGGAACTCGTCGGTCTCGAAGACCACGTCGCCCTTGCGGCTCTTGATCGTGTAGGGCGTGATCTCGTCCTTGAACTTGCCGGCCTTGATCGCCGCCTCGGCCTTGTTCTGCGAGGCGGTGGCAAACTCGTCCTGCTCGTCGCGGGTGATCTGCCACTTCTGGGCGATGTTCTCGGCGGTGTTGCCCATGTGGTAGCCGTGGAAGGCGTCGGTGAGGCCGTCCTTGATCATCGTGTCGACGAACTCGACGCTACCCATCTTGGCGCCGGCGCGCAGATAGGCGGCGTGCGGGGCGCAGCTCATGCTCTCGATACCGCCGGCGATCACGATCCGGCTGTCGCCCTCGTTGATCGCCTGCATGCCCATGGCAACGGTCTTCAAGCCCGAGCCGCACAGCATGTTGACCCCGTAGGCCGGCACCTCGGCCGGAATGCCGGCATTGATCGAAGCCTGACGGGCCGGGTTCTGGCCCTGACCGGCATTGAGGATCTGGCCCAGCAGGACCTCGGAGACCTCGCCCGCCTCGACGCCCGTCTTCTCGAGCACGGCCTTGATCACGGCGCTGCCGAGATCGTGTGCCGGGATCGTACCCAGCGTGCCGTTGAACGAGCCGATGGCGGTGCGCGTAGCGGCGACGATGACGACGTCCGTCATGCCCTTCTCCCAGATACCGGTGATGCCCAGCGGGGCTTGGTTTGCTCGCTTAGAGAGCGAAACGGGTCGTGCCAATTGCCTATTTGGTCCGAACAGCGGTTGGCATCGCCCGGATCAGACCTCGACGATGGATCCGAGCAGGGCCGGCCGCGCAGCCCCGGTCGCGCTCGGCAGATTGGCGGGGATGCGGTGCCAGCGGCAGGCGGCGAGCAGGGCGAATGCCATGGCTTCCTTGGCGTCGATCGGCAGGCCGTGGGCCTCGCTCGTCTCCACCAGAACCCCGTTGCCGAGCCGGCGGGCGAGCTCGGCCATCAGCACGGGGTTGCGCACGCCGCCACCGCTCGCGATCAACCGGCGCGTGGGCGGGGCATGACGTCGCACCGCCTCGGCGATGGCCGCCGCGGTGAAGGCCGCAGCGGTGGCGAGACGATCGCACCAGTCCTGCTCGCCGGTCGGCGGGTCGTCCGCCAGCCACGCATCGACGAAGGCCGGGCCGAACTGCTCGCGCCCGCACGACTTGGGCGGCAGCGCGGCGAGGAAGGGGTGCGCGAGGAGCGCCTGCAGGGCCGCCTCGTCGATCCTCCCGCGAGCCGCGAGCGCGCCGTCCGCGTCGAGTGACGCCCCCACTGCCCGGCGGGCCAGCTCGTCGAGGATCATGTTGCCGGGACCGACGTCGAAGCCTAGCACGTCGCCCGCGGCCGGCAGCAGCGTGAGGTTGGCAATGCCGCCGATGTTGAGCGCCGCCCGGTCCTCGTCGTCATCGCGCAGCAGGGCCGCATCGACGAACGGAACCAGTGGTGCACCGGCACCGCCGAGCGCGATGTCGCCCTGGCGGAAGTGGGCGACTACGGGGCAGCCGAGCCGGGCGGCGAGGAAGGTCGGCTCGCCCAGCTGCCACGAGGTCCGGCCGCTCTCGTGATAGACGGTCTGCCCATGGCTGCCGACCAGCTCCGGCACGAATCCGTGCCGCGTGCAGATCGCTGCCGCCGCAGCGGCGAACCATTGCCCGAGCGCCGCATCGAGCCGGGCGAGGTCCGCCAGATCGAGCCGGTCGAGGTCGTCCAGCAGGCGGCGGACCGCCGCCGGCATGGCCGCCGTCTCGAAGGCGACCAGCCGGCAGCCGAGGCGCGGCTCGACCGCCACCTCGCAGAGGGCCACGTCGAGGCCGTCCATCGAGGTGCCGGTCATGAGCCCGAGCACGCGCATCGGGCCGCTCAGAGGGTGCCGGGGTAGTTGCCACCGTCGATCAAGAGGTTCTGCCCGGTGATGTAGCCGGCCTGGGCCGAGCAGAGAAACGCGCAGTATTCGCCGAACTCGAACGGTGCGCCGTAGCGCTTGGCGGGATTGGTCAGCTTGCGCGCCTCCCACACCTCCTCGAAGGACTGACCGGTCTTCTTGGCGGTCGCCTCCGTGGTGCCGCGCAGGCGGGCGGTCTCGAACGGCCCCGGCAGCAGGCCGTTGATGGTGACGTTGTGCTCGACGGTCTTGCGCGCGATGCCGGCAACGAACCCGGTGAGCCCGGCGCGGGCGCCGTTGGAGAGGCCCAGGACGTCGATGGGCGCCTTCACCGCGCTCGAGGTGATGTTGACGATACGGCCGAACTTGCGGCCGATCATGCCGTCCACCGTCGCCTTGATCAGCTCGATCGGCGTCAGCATGTTGGCATCGATCGCCTTGATCCAGTCGTCGCGCGTCCAGTTGCGGAAGTCGCCCGGCGGCGGGCCGCCCGCGTTGTTGATCAGGATGTCCGGCTCGGGGCAAGCGGCGAGGGCCGCGGCGCGGCCGGCTTCGGTCGTGATGTCACCGGCGACGGTCACGACCTCCAGGCCACTGTCCTTCTCGATGTCGGACTTGGCGGCGGCGAGCTTCTCGGCCGTGCGGCCGGTGATGACCACGTGCACGCCGTTCATGGCGAGCGACCAGGCACACGCCTTGCCCAGCCCTTCGCTCGCGGCGCAGACCAGCGCCTTTCGTCCCTTGATCCCCAGATCCATGATCACGCTTCCTCTGGTTGGTTTCGATGCTGGTGATGATCGCGGTCGAGCCAGCCGAGCGCTTCACGGGCGAGCGCCACGGTGATCGGCCGGCGGCTCGCGAGCGCATGCGCGTCGAGTACCTGGACGACGCGCCGCGCCGCAACGAACGACCGCTCCATGCGCGTGACGAGGTAGTGCACCACGGCCGGCGGTACCCGCAATTGCCGATCGGCAAACTGTTTCACGAGCACGGCCGCGAGCAACTGATCGTCGACCGGCTCGATCGAGGCCATCGGTGCGGCCAGGAGCCGCGAGCGCAGATCCGCGAGCCGGGGCCGCCAGACGGCGACCGCAAAGGTCGAGGTGAGCAAAAGCCCGCGCCGTTCCGCGCGGGCGAGATTGATCAGATGAAACAGGAAGGTTTCGTCACCGGCGCGCTCCGCGTCGTCGACGATCCAGGCCGGTGCCGACAACCACGCTTCGCCCGACCCCGCGGTTGCCACGTCCAGCCAGAGACCGTTCGTGCGCGCCTGCCAGATGCGCGCCAGATGGGTCTTGCCGGAGCCCGGCGGGCCGGTGAGCACCAACACCGGATCGTCGCCTTCGGGCCAGCGCTGGATCAAACCGTGAGCCAGCCGGTTGCACGGGGCCACGAGGAAGTCCTCGGCCCGCATGCGGTCGGCGAGCGGCAAGGCCAGGGCGAGCTGCTCGGGCGACGTGGGTACGAGCGTCGGGAACAGATCGGCCGTCGCGGCACCGGCACGACTCAACGGCCGGACCTCTTGCGCCACGCCTGCTGCAGGTAGACGACCAGGGAAAGCGCCGAGGTGGTGAGCACGACGGCGCCGAGGATCGAGACGACCGCCGGCGGCACCCAGCCGGCCGCCACGGCGACCGCCACGAGCAGCAGCGTGAATGCCGCAGCCGTGTGCATCTTGCCGATCGGCAAGGGCGCCAGCGGCTCGGAAGACACGCCGAGCGTGACCGCCCCGAGCGCGACCAGTGCCTCGCGGCCGACCAGCACCGCCACGACCCAGGGTGGCAGCGCCTCGGTCCACCAGAGGGTGCCGAGCACCGTGGCGATGAGTAGCCGATCGGCGGCCGCATCCATCCACGAGCCGAGCGTGGTCACGCCGTAGCGGCGCGCCAGCCAGCCGTCGACCGCATCCGAGACGACGGCGAATCCGATCAGGACGAACGCGAGCCCCGCCTCGCCGGCCAGCACGAGGTAGCCGCCCGGAGGAATGGCCAGGATCCGCAGGAAGGTGACGATGTTGGCGAGAGGCCAACCGGTCGCACTCACGGTCATGACGGCGGTACGGTCTCCGGCGCCGCGCTGCCCGGCACGAGCCGCCAGGGCCCCTCGCCCTCGTCTTGGACCAACCGCCAGCCGATCCGCGCCAAGCTCGCCTGCAGCCGCTCGGTACCGCCGGCGATGTCCAGGGCGAGCATGGCTTCCCGCCGCGTCAAGCGCCGCACGGAGCTCGCCTCGACCTCGACCAAACCCTCCAGATCACGCCGCAGGCGGCCCCAGCCGGAGGCGTCCCCAACGGGCGCCAGCACGACCAGGGTCTCGCGCGGTCCGCCCGGCACCGTCGATCGCTCGCGGACGCGCTGGGCGAAGCTCGCCTGCATCTCGCGCACCGCCCGCGCGAGGCTCGCCTCCAGAGGTTCGCCCGGATCACGCCGCACGACCGAGCGGTAGGGGGCTTCGCTCGCCCCGCCGTGGCGCGTGGCCTCCAGGGTCAGGGAGGCGTCGGCCTCGCCGCTGCCCCGCAGCCGTGCCAGCACCACCTCGGTGGTCCCGTAGCGCTCCGCGATCCGCTCCAGCGCCGCCGGATCGGCCCGCACGGCCTGGTCGGCATCCAAGAGCGAGAGGTCCTGAAGATCCCCGAGCGGCACCACGAAGCGCGCGAGCGAGCCGTCGTCGAGCGACCGATCGATGGCATCCTTCCAGAGATTGTCGCGCTCCCAGAGCAGCAGTCCGCTGCCCGTTTCCCACAACGGCACCAGCACGGCGGGCGGCCCTGCCTCCCGGACGAATCCCAGCCCCTCGTCGCGCAAGAGCGCCTCGACGGCGGCGCGGTCGTAGGTCACGGCAAGGGTCCCCTCGTAGGTGCCCGGACCGACCGTCTCGTTCAGCACCTCGAAGCTGGAGACGAACTCCTCGATATCGCGATCCTCCAGGCTCGGCATGGCCTGGCCGCTCTCGCCGGTCAGCCGCTCCAACAAGCGCACGAGCCCGCGACGCTGGCCCTGTTCGATCGCCCGGATCTGCGCCTGGACCGCGTCGTCGGCACGGGCGCTGACCGGAATGTCGGCCACGCGCAGGCTCGCGCCCTGGGCGAGCGCCGCGATCGGGAACAGCAGGCACATCACCAGGACCAGCCGGTGCAGCCGAAAGATTGCGCTCGCGTGCATCGTACCTATGGTGCTGCCTCCTTGCGGCTTGCCGCTCTCTTATCGAGCCCGTTCCCATGACACAAGCGCCGCCCCCGACCCACGTGCAGGACGCCTATCGCGACGCGGGCGTCGACATCGAAGCCGGCAACGCGTTCGTCCGCGCCATCGGCCCGGCCGTCGCCCGCACCGTCCGTCCCGGTGTCATGGGCGGCATCGGCGGCTTCGGCGGCCTGTTCGACCTCGCGGTCCTCGGTCTCCGCGATCCGCTGCTGGTCGCCGCCACCGACGGCGTCGGGACCAAGTTGCTGCTCGCCGAGACGGTCGGCCGCCATCGCGGGCTCGGCATCGACCTCGTCGCCATGTCGGTCAACGACATCGCCGTGCAAGGGGCGGAGCCCCTGTTCTTCCTCGACTATTTTGCCACCGGGCGGCTCGACCCCGAGGTGGCCGCCGAGGTCGTCGAGGGCGTGGCCGACGCCTGTGTCGAGGCCGGCTGCGCGCTCCTGGGCGGCGAAACCGCCGAGATGCCGGGGGTCTATCCGCCCGGCCGCTTCGACCTCGCGGGCTTCGCCGTCGGCGCCGTCGAGCGGGCAAGGCTTCTGCCCCGAACCGAGACGGTGGCGGCGGGCGACGCGGTGATCGCCGTCGCGAGTTCGGGCCTGCACAGCAACGGCTTCTCGCTGGTCAGGCGAATCGTCGCGCAGGGCGGACACGACCTCGCGGCCGCCGCCCCCTTCGCTCCCGACCAGCCGCTCGGCGAGGTACTGCTCGCGCCGACCCGGCTCTATGTCGGCGCCTGCCGGACGCTCGCCGAGAACGGCGCCAAGGCGATCGCGCACATCACCGGCGGCGGGCTGATCGAGAACCTGCCGCGGGTGATGCCGGCGGGGCTGACGGCCCGGCTCGACCTCGATCGCTTTGCTCTCCCCCCGCTCTTCGCGTGGCTGGCCGAGCAGGGCGAGCTCGACCGGACCTCCCTTGCCCGCACCTTCAACTGCGGCATCGGACTGCTCGCGATCGTTGCGGCCGACGCGGCGGACGCGGCGGTGGCGGAACTGGAGGCGGCGGGAGAGACCGCCTGGATCGCGGGCGACGTGGTCGCGCGCGACGGCCCGGCCGCGGTCGACCTCCTGGGCGGACGTGGCTGGCCCGCCGACTGATGCCGGCCAACGTCGCGGTCCTCGCCTCCGGCGGTGGCTCGAACCTGCAGGCGCTGCTCGATGCCGCGGCGACAGGCGCGCCCTTCGTGATCCGCCGGGTGATCGTCAACCGGCCGGGTGCGTTCGCCCTGGAGCGCGCGGCGCGGGCGGGCGTGCCCGCCAGCCTGATCGATCACACCCGGTTTGCCGGCCGCGAGGCGTTCGAGGCGGCACTGCAGGCCGACCTCGAGGCCGCGGGCGTAGAATGGGTCTGCCTCGCGGGCTTCATGCGGGTGCTGAGTGCGGGGTTCGTCGAACGCTGGCACGACCGCATGCTCAACATCCACCCTTCGCTGCTGCCGGCCTTTCGCGGATTGCACACCCATCGGCGCGTGCTGGAAGCGGGCCTCAGGATCACCGGCTGCACGGTGCACGTCGTGCGTCCGGCGCTCGACGAGGGTCCGGTGGTGGTGCAGGCAGCGGTCCCGGTGCTGGACGACGACGACGAGGCGAGTCTCGCCGCCCGGGTGCTGGCGATGGAGCACCAAGCCTATCCCATGGCGCTCGGGCTTCTGACCTCGGGGGCGGCGGTGATCGAGGGCGAGCGCGTACGCCTCGTCCAGCCGCCCGCGGACGCTCCGAAAGGTCTGATCTGGCCGAAAGGTCTGATCTGGCCGGGCGGATAACAACGTCGTCGCGGGATGGGTGCGGCCGCGCTAGGCGTCCTGCGTCTTCCTGGCCACGTAGTAACCGTAGCCGAAATACGCCGAAAAGCGTTCGTAGAGGTCGATCTCGGTCTGCTCGGCGTCGACGATGGACCGCGCCGCGGCGGAATGACCGTGACGCGCGAGAAAGTCAGCGAAACGCGCCTGCAACGGCCGGTAGTACTCGTCCAGCCAACACCGTTCCGGAAGCACGAAATAGCCGAGCGGCGCATATCCGTTGCACTCGAGAATGGCGAGCTTCGCCGCTGCGGTGGCAACCTCGGCATATTCCCCGAGCCAGTGCTGTTCGAGTTCGGCGGGCCGGGTCTGCGTGAACCAGGTCAGCTCGGAGACGGCCAGAATGCCGCCCGGCTTCAGGAAGCGCCGCCAAGCCCGGATGCCGTTCTCGAAACCGATGGTGTAGACGGCCCCTTCGGACCAGATCGCATCGAAGGTGTTCGGCCCGAACGGCAGCGCGTCCATCGGGGCGACGAGTGTTTCGATCCGGTCTCCGAGCCCGTTTCGCTGCGCCGCAGCCTCGAGCACTGCCAGGAACTCCGGCAGCAGATCGACCGCCGTCACCCTGGCGTCGAGGTCGTGCGCGAGGACGAAGGTGGAGGCGCCGCTGCCGCAGCCGACGTCCGCGATCGTGAGGTCCCTCGCGTCGGCCAAGCCCGACAGCCGGATCGCGAGACGCGTCGCGTCATCCCCACCCGGACCCTGGCGCTTGCCGGTGCGATGGAGGTCCACCAGCAGCGCGAGGTCGTTCATGGTCGTGCCTCCGCTGCCGAGATCCGAACCTTGCCGGCGGACAACGGTGCCTCGACGCCCGTCGCTCGGCCGCCGGCCGCCCGTCGAACCGCCGCCTCGTGCCGGCGGTTCGACGGGCCGCAAGGCGTCGGGCAACCGAACGACGCCGGTGATCAGCCGACGATCTCGATGCCGGCGAAGAAGAAGGCGATTTCCTGGGCGGCGGTCTCCGGCGCGTCCGAGCCGTGCACCGAGTTGGCCTCGATGTCGACCGCGAAGTCCTTGCGGATGGTGCCCTCGGCGGCCTTGGCCGGGTCGGTGGCCCCCATCACCTCGCGGTTCTTGGCGACGGCGTTCTCGCCCTCCAGGACCTGCACCACGACCGGGCCGCGGGTCATGAAGGCGACGAGATCGCCGTAGAACGGGCGCTCCTTGTGCACCGCGTAGAACGCCTCGGCCTGACCCTTGGTCAGCTGCAGGCGCTTCTGCGCGACGATCCGGAGACCGGCGGCCTCGAAGCGGGCGTTGATCTGGCCCGTCAGGTTGCGCTCGGTGGCGTCGGGCTTGATGATGGACAGCGTGCGTTCGATGGCCAAGGGTCTCTCCACGGCATTCGGGGTCGAAGTCGCGGCGGCTTATAGCGGCAGCGTCGGCCGGCTGGAAGGCCGCCCGGGCGGAAAGCTGGAGCACGGCCGGGCCGTCGGCACCGAACGGCTATTGATCCGGAGGCACGATCGGCTACACCCGAGCGGCGATTTCGCCGGTCCGCGCCCGAGCGGCCCACGACGGAGACGGTCATGTCCCACGCCCGGCCGCTGACGCTCACGCTCGCGCTGGTCACGCTGCCGGCGGCGGCGCTCGCCCAGCCCGCGGCCGAGGGCGGCTCCTCCTGGCGCTTCCAAGTCGGCGGCGGCTATCTCCACCAGTTCGAGACCGACGTCGACGACGGTGGGACGGTGACGGTCGACCGGGCCTACGCCAATGCGGGCGTCACCTACGCCTTCGATCGGCGGACCGCCGCCGGCCTCGTTTTCTCCTATCGTTTCGATGCCTTCGATTTCGGCGGCAGCGGCGCGCTGAGTGGGCTCGACCCCTGGTCGGACGTGCAGGAGGTGCGGCTCCTGGCACCGGTCCGTCTCCCGGTCGGCGAACGGCTCGACGCCTTCGTCAGTCCGCAGATCGCCTGGAGTGCCGAGACCGGTGCGGGGTTCGGCGATGCCTTTCAGGCCGGGGCCACGATGGGGGCGACCTATACGGTCAACGACCGTCTGCGCCTCGGCGCCGGGCTCGGCGTATTCAGCGAGATC
Organism: Pseudomonadota bacterium; assembly: GCA_048615135.1. Lineage (GTDB taxonomy): Bacteria > Pseudomonadota > Alphaproteobacteria > Geminicoccales > Geminicoccaceae > RECO01. The sequence continues at coordinate 8,434 of JBMCMJ010000017.1, read as the reverse complement.
GAGGACGATGCGAGCTTCTTTCCCCTCGTGCTGATCGACTGGCGGATCACCGACAGCTTCCGGCTGACGACCACTCCGTCGATCAGCCTGACCCGCGGGCCAACGCTGAATGCGGTGTGGGAACCTTCGGACACTTGGTCCTTCACCCTCGGCGGCGGCTACGAGAGCTATCGCTTCCGTCTGGAGGAGGAGGACCGCATCGGCGAGGAGCGGGCCTTCCCCCTGTTTGCGGCCGCCACCTACGAGCCGCTGGACGACGTGACCGCGAGCCTCGTGGGCGGCGTCGGGTTCGGTGGTGAGTTGAAGCTGGACGACAGCGACGGCCGGACCATCGCCGAGGAGGACTTCGACCCCGCGCCGTTCCTCGGCTTCACGCTGCGCGCCCGGTTTTGACGTCAGTCGAAGCGCTGCATCCGCCGCATCCAACGCTTCTCCCCGGCCAAGCAGTCGTAGTCGGTCGGCCCCGCGAACTGGGCGGGTACAGGGCGCGCGGGCGGTGACCAGCCGGCGATCTCCAGCACCATCTTGCGCCGGATCGCCTCGCCGAATTCGTCGATCGACTGGATCGGAATGTAGAAGCTGCCGAACCCGCCGATCACGCACTCGCGGTAATAGGCATCCAGGTCGGGCACGTTGTACCAGTCGACCGGCATCGGATCGAGCATCATCGGCAGGCCGTTGATGGTGATGCCGCGGGCCAGGATCTCGGTGCGGGCCTCCAGCACCGGCTTGCCCTGATTGTTGGGGCCGTCACCCGACACGTCGATCACTTGGCGAAAGCCGGTGAAGCCGTTGCCCTCGAACAACTCGCCGGCGGCGAGCAGGGCGGAGGAGATCGAGGTCCGACGGGCCCGGCTCAGGGGTGCTTCGCGGATCGCTGCGGCGAACCGCGAGGCATCGCCCGGCGTTGCGATCCGCTGCCAGGGCACGGTCACATCCTGCGTGCCGGTTCCGGCCCACTCCATGAACACGAGCGCGATCGCGCCGCTATAGCCGGACAGGATCGCCTCCATCACCTCGGGCGATTCGATCGCCGCGGCGTAGCCTTCCCGCTGCAGGCTCAACTCGCGCAGATCCATGGACAGCGAGACATCGGCCGCGAGGACCAATTCGAGGTCGACCGGCTCGTCGGCCACGGCGGCGAAGCTCGACGCCGTCAGGGCCAGCGTGGCAAGCAGGCGGCAGGCACGTCGCATGGGCGGCCTCCGAACGTCGAACATCCCTAGGTTGAAAATGACGCGCAAATGTTACGCGCGCAAGGCCCCCGGATCCTCCTCGCGCGCCTTCGTCCACCCGCCCTCGGGGCGCTGCTGCCAATAGATCAGCTTGACCCCCAAGAGGCGCCATGCCCGCCAACGCTCCCGCGCCGCCTCGACCGCGACCGGATCGTTGCCGTCGAACAGGTCGACGACGCGGGCGAACGGCGCGTCGGGCTCGGGGAGCAGGCCGTCGACCGTGACCAGCACCGCGGCCCCGTTGGGGTTGTGCACCCGATCCGCGAGGTAGATGGGTTGGCGATCGGCGAAACCCGTGGCCGCGGTGCCGTGCGCGAGGAAACTGTCGGGCCGGTAGGTCCAGAGCAGCGCGTCGAGGTGCAGCAGGTGCTCCGCGTCGCGCGCCACCAGCACCACGCGAAGGCCCCGCTCGACGGCCTTCTCCAGCAGCGCCGGCAGGGCCTCGTCGAGGGTCGAGCGGGTCAGGTGGTAGAAGCCCGCCTCGGCGATGCGGGGCGTCGTGCTCACCCCTCGAACGCGTCGCGCACCAGCCGGTCGACCAGGCGCACGCCCCAACCGGTGCCGCCACGCCCACCGACCGGGTGCTCGCTCTCGACGAAGCTCGTCGCGGCGAGATCGACATGCGCCCAGGGCCCCTCGCCGACGAACGCCTCCAGGAAGGCGGCGGCGACGGACGCACCGGCCTGGCCGGGCTTGCCGATGTTCTTCAGGTCGGCAATCGGACTCTCGAGTTGCTTGGTGTAGCCCTTGCCGAGCGGCATCCGCCAGAGCGTCTCGCCGGTCGCCGCACCGGCGGCGAGCAGCTTGGCCGCGAGGTCGTCGTCGTTGGCGAACAGCCCCGCATGTTCGTAGCCGAGCGCCACGATGATCGCGCCGGTCAGGGTCGCGAAGTCGATCATCGCCACCGGCTCCGCCGTCCGCTTCACGTGCGCCAGCACGTCGGCGAGCACCAGCCGTCCCTCGGCATCGGTATTCAACACCTCGATGGTCTTGCCGAGCAGCGAGGTCACCACGTCACCCGGACGCTGCGCGGTGCCCGAGGGCATGTTCTCGACCAGCCCGATCGCGCCCACGACGTTCGCCCTGGCCTTGCGCGCGGCGAGGGCGTGCATCACCCCGACCACCGCCGCCGCCCCGGCCATGTCGCACTTCATCGTCTCCATGCTTTTCGCCGGCTTCAGCGACAGGCCGCCCGAATCGAACACCACGCCCTTGCCGACCAGCGCCAGCGGCGCCCGGTCATCGCCGGCGCCCTGCCAGCGCATCAGCACGGTGTAGGGCGCCATGCGGCTCCCCTGGGCGACCCCGAGCAGCGCCCCCATGCCCAATTCGGTCATGGCGGCGCGGTCGAGCACCTCGACGCTCACCCCGAGCGGCTCCAACTCGCGGGCAGCGGCGACGAACGCGTCGGTGTCGAGGTGGCTGGCCGGCCGGTTGACGAGGTCGCGGGCCACGTGCGTCCCGGCGACGACGGCGGCGACGTCAGCCCACGCCGCGGCGGCCGCATCCGCCTCGGGGGTCGCCACGGTTAGGCCCGCGAGCGGCCCGGCCCCGTTCGCCTTCGCGGTCTTGAACCGGTCGAACCGGTAGGCGCGCAGCGCGACACCTTCGGCGAGGGCCAGGGCGAGATCGGTCGACGCCTGGAGTTCGTACAGGAGCGTGAGCGCGCCGAGCCTGCGCGCCGCGGCCGCAACCGCGATCCCGGCGCCGATCTCGACCGCGGTGGACGGTGCGAGGGTCACCGGGTCGGGCACCCCCACCAGCAGGACGCGGTCCCAGCCCTGGCCGGACGGCAGGATCACGTCGACCACCTGCCCCCGCTCCAGTGGCAGGCCCTGAACGTCCAGGGCGCGGCGGAGCAGCCCGCCGGTTGCCTCGTCGATCGTTCGCGCGGTCGCAGCGAGGCTGCCGTCGGCCGCCGTAACGATGGCGAGTGCCCCCTGACCGGTGGGTGACGGCGCAACGAACCGGATGTCCATGAACCTTTGACCTCGACTGAAGGAAGCGTGTGCAAGCGTGCTGCTAGGCCCTAGAAGCACCAATGGAATTAGGTCAGTATCACGTCCCGATGAACCTGTTGACCCGCTACCTCCTGCGCCAGCTCCTGGCACCGACGCTGCTCGCTCTCGTGGCCTTCGCCGGGGCCGTGTGGGTGTCGCAGGCGCTGCGCTTCGTCGACCTGATCGTGAACCAGGGCCTGTCGGTCCTCACCTTCACCTACCTGACCGGTCTGCTCATCCCGTCGCTGGTCCTCGTCGTGCTGCCCTTTGCCGCATTCATCGGCGCCCTCGCCGGCTATTCCAAGCTGCGGGCCGAAAGCGAGTTGAGCGTCTGCCGTGCGGCCGGCCTGTCCGATCTGCAGCTCGCGCGCGGGGCACTCTGGCTGGGCGTGGTCTTCGTGCTCGCGAGCTACGTGGTCGGCCTGTACGTGATGCCGACCGCCTATCGGCATTTCCGCACGCTGCAGCACGACCTGAGCCGCGATGTGTCGACCCTGGCGATCCAGACCGGTGTCTTCACCTCGCCCGTCAACGGCCTGACGCTGCACGTGGGCGGCCGCACCGAGACGGGCGAACTCGTGAACCTCGTCGTTCACGATACGCGCCGGCCGGGCACCGCCGTTACCCTGCTCGCCGATCGCGGCGATCTCGTGCGCGGCGACGACGGTCCGATCCTGGTGCTCCGCGACGGCAGCTACCAGGAACTGCACGGCGACGGCACCCTGTCGGTGGTCTACTTCGAGGACACGACGGTGGATCTGACCGTGCGCACCGACGACCAGGGCGGACGGATCGCCAAATCGCGCGAGCTGTATCTCGGCGAACTTTGGCAGGCCCGCACCGAGGGCGACAACGACCAGAACTACCGCCACCTGACCGTCGAGGCCCACGAGCGCCTGAGTTGGCCGCTCGTCTCCCTCGCCCTGCCGCTGATCGCCGCGACGGCCGTCCTGCGCCATCGGGCCGTCCGCGAGCAGAGTTGGCGGACGATGGCCGTGTCGAGCGGTGTCGCGGTGGCGGTGGTGACCCTCGCGCTCACGAGCGTCAACCTCGCCCGCAACGATCTCGCCCTGGTGCCGTTGCTCTATGCCGTGCCGCTCGCGCCGATCGTCACCTGCCTCGCGCTGCTCACGACTGCGCGGCGGGTACGGGTGCCGCGGAGTGCCCGGGCATGAGCAGCGCGGACTCGGCAGCGCGCCCGGCACGCCGCTACACGGCCCCGTTGCCGCTCACGGTCGGCCGCTATGTCGCGCGCGTTACCCTCGTGCAAGTCCTGCTCGTGGCGTTGGCCTTCGCGACCCTCGCCTTCGTCATCGACTTCATCGAACAACTGCGCAAGATCGCGGGTCTCGACCTCGGGCTCCTGACGGCCGTCGAGCTTGCCGCGTGTCACGTGCCGGGACTGCTCGAACGCATCTGGCCCTTCGCGGTCCTGTTCGGTGCCATGCTCGCCTTCTGGCGCCTCAATCGGGCCAACGAGCTGGTGGTGGTGCGGGCGATCGGCGTCTCGGCGTGGCAGTTCCTGCTTCCGGCCTGCCTCGCCGTCGCCGCTCTCGGAGTGGTCGTGGTGACGGTGCTGCATCCGGTAGCGGCTGCCCTGACGGCGCGCTACGAACAGCTCGATGCGTCGCTGTTCGGCCGTGGTGACGACCTCCTGGTGGTGTCGTCGCAGGGCATCTGGTTGAAGGAGGCGACGGACGAGGGCACGGCGATCTTCCATGCCCGACGGATGCAGCCCGAGGACCCGCTGCGCCTCGAGCCGGTCGTGGTCTTCCGTTACGATTCCCGAGGTGGCTATGCGAGCCGGCTGGATGCGGCCTCGGCCACCCTCGAAAACGGCCACTGGCGTCTGGAGAACGTAGTCGGCTCCGACGCAGCCGGACTGCAGCGCCCGCTCGGCGATGTCGAGATCGCGACGAGCCTTGCCCCGGAGAGCGTTCGGCAGGGGCTCCGGCCACCCGCGAGCCTTTCGTTCTGGGACCTGCCCGGCTACATCGAGGTCCTGGGAGAACTCGGCTTTCCGGTCCTCGGCCATCGCGTTTACTACCAATCGCTGCTCGCCACGCCGCTGTTTTTCGCCGCCATGCTGATCACGGGCGTCAGCGTTACGCTCCGCTTCCAGCGGCGGGGCGGCACCGGCATGCTGGTGGTGCTGGGTCTCTCGGGCGGCTTCGCCTTTTTCGTGCTGGTCGACGTGGTGCGGGCCCTGGGTGCCTCGGGCCAGTTGCCGACCAGCATGGCGGCGGTGGCTCCGAGCGCGGTAGCGCTCCTCATCGCCAGTACGGTGCTCTTCCAACTCGAGGACGGCTGATGCGCGCGCGAGCCCTCGTTCTCGTCCTGGGGCTGCTGTCGACGGCGGCCCATGCCCAGGTCCCGGGTCCCGGCGTGCAGGCGGCCGACGAGATCCTCCTGGAAGCGCAGAGCCTCGTCTACGACGAGACCGGCGATCGAGCCATCGCCCGGGGCTCGGTGTTCTTCGCCCGCGGAGTGACCACGCTCCTGGCCGACGAGGTGGTCTACGACCGCACGGCCGGAACCGTCGAGGCGCAGGGCAACGTCGTGCTGGTGGACGAGGGCGGCGATACGTATTTCGCCGACCGGATGGCGCTGAGGGACGACCTGGCGGAGGGTTTCGCGGAGACGATCGGCGTCCGCCTGCAGGACAACTCGCTGCTCGTGGCGCGGCGCGCGGATCGCCAGCCGGACGAGACGACGGTCCTGCGCGACGTGGCCTACACGCCGTGCCCGGTTTGCGCGGAGCGTGGCCCCACGTGGCAGCTGCGCGCGAAGTCGGTCGTCCACGACTCGGAGGCACGCACCGTCACCTACGAGAACGCGTGGCTGGAGATCGGCGGCGTACCGGTCGCCTACACCCCCTGGTTCGCCCACCCGGACGGAACCATCCGCCGCAAGTCGGGATTTCTCACGCCAACGGTCGGCCTCGACAGCGAACTCGGGGGCACCTTGCAGATACCCTATCACTGGGTGCTCGCGCCGAACCGCGACATCACGATCCGGCCGACCTTCACCACCGAGGAAGGGGCCGTCCTCGCCTTCGATCTGCGTGATCTGCAGACCTTCGGACGCACCGACCTGACCATGAGCGGAACCTATGCGAGCCGGGGCCTCGACGACGGGCGGCGGGTCGACCGGTTCCGCGGCCATGTCGACGGGACGGGGCGCTATACGCTCGGCAACGACTGGCGGGCCGATGTCGACCTTTCGCTCGCCACCGACGATACCTATCTGCGCCGCTACGGAATCAGCGACGCGAACGTGCTGACCAACCGGGCGGCCATCTCGCGGGTCGAGAACGACCAATTTCTGGAGGTGGCGCTGCTGGGCTTCCAGACCCTGCGCGCCGACCGCAAGCAGGGCGAGGTGCCGTTCGCACTGCCTCAGTTCCGTGGCGAGTTCATCGGCCGGATCGAGTCGCTCGGCGCCCGTTGGCGGCTGCGCCCGGACGTGTTGGCCCTGTATCGCCCGGACGGCCTCGACAGTCGCCGAGCCTCGCTGGAGGCCGAGGCGGAAGCCACCCGGATTTCGCCGTTCGGTGACGTGCTCACCCTGGAGGCGACGGTGCGCGGCGATGTCTATGCCGTCTCGGGCGATCCCCGAACCGGTCTCGACGACGGCGAAACGACCTACAGCGCGCGGGTCATGCCGCGGGCGAGCCTCGGTTGGCGTCGACCGTACAGCCGGCAGGCCACCGGACCGGACGGTATCACCTACACGCTGGAACCGATCGCCACGGCGACGTGGGCGCCGACCGGCTACGCCGACGACGACATCCCGAACGAGGACAGCCTCGACACGGAATTCGACGAGACCAACCTCTTCAACGCCGACCGGTTCGCCGGGCTGGACCTGTGGGACGAAGGCAACCGGATCGCCTACGGGCTGCGTACCGCGGCGAGCGCGCCCGACCGCGAGCTGTGGTCGGTGTTTCTCGGGCAGAGCTATCGGTTCGCAGAGACCGACGTGTTCGAAGGGATCAGCGGCCTGGAGGACCAGCTCTCCGACTTCGTCGGTCGGGTCGGCCTGAGCCCCCATCCCTGGGTCGACGTCGACTACCGCTTTCGGGTCGATGCCGGGTTCGACGAGGTGTCGAAGAGCGATCTGAAGGTCATCGCCGGTCCCCCGCGGCTGCGGCTGGGGCTCGCCCACCTCCTGCTCGACGAAAAGGACGAAGGATTCGGTCGGCGCGAGGAACTGCGCGGGGCCATCAGCCTCGCGCTGACCGACAACTGGTCGGTGGTGGCCAATTCCCGGGTGGATCTGGACGCGGGCCGGCGGATCAGAGATACCTACGGCCTCACCTACGAGGACGACTGCTTGCTCGTGGTGCTCGGGGTCGAGCAGGACTTTACCGAGGACCGTGACGCCGAAGCGTCGACGACGGTCGCGTTGCGGGTCAGCCTGCGCAATCTCGGCAGCTTCGCTTCGGGGATTGGTGTAACGGACAACGCACAATGACCGAACGGCGGAAACGCACGCCGAAGACGATCCGCGTCCTCGCCCTGGCACTCGCCGGATTGCTGTTCGCCGGTCTCGGCGAGTTGGGGCGACCCGCGTGGGCGCAGGCCATCGTCGCCGTGGTGAACGAGGACGTGGTCACCGACCTCCAGGTCGAGCAGCGGGTGCGGATGGCCCTGTTCGCGTCCAACCAGCGGACCACGCCGGACGCGATCGAACGCCTGCGCCAGCCGGTGCTCGGCAACTTGATCGACGAGCGGCTGCAGATCCAGGAAGCCGAGCGGCTCGGCATCGAGGTCGGCGAGGCGGAGGTGGATGCCGCAATGCGCGACATCGCCCGGCGCAACGGCCTCGACCTCGAAACGCTGTTGGCACGCATGGCATCCGTCGGCATCCGTCCCGAAACGTGGCGCCAGCAGATGCGAGCCCAGCTTGCCTGGATCCAGGTCACCCGCCGCCAGATCGCCCGGCGGGCAGTGGTCACGGACACCCAGGTCGACCAAAGGGTCGAGCGTCTCACCGCCGGCACGCAGCAGTACCGTCTCGCCGAGGTGTTCCTGCCGGTCTCCGGGGCCGAAGACGAGGCGCGCGTGTTGCAGGATGCCGAGCGCCTGCGCGAAGCCCTTCGGCGAGGCGCCGACTTCGCCGGGATCGCCGAGCAGTTCTCGGCCTCGCCCAGCGCCGAGCGGGGTGGCGATCTCGGTTGGCTGCCGGCAGACAACC
>JBMCMJ010000016.1:0-18138 GCA_048615135.1 Pseudomonadota bacterium | reverse complement strand
TCGATCGGGTTGCGGGTGGCGGCGAAGGCCGGCAGGACGGCGCGGAGCCGCTCCCTGGTGGTCGCGGCCAGTGTCGCCAGCTGCAGGCCGGCGCGGTCGGCCGCATCGGCGGCGAGGACGCAGGTGGCGCCCGAATTGGAGACGATGGCGAGCCGGTTGCCGCTCGGCCGCCACGGCTGCAGGTAGAGTTCGGCGGCGCGGACGAGGTCCTGGACCGACTGGGCACGCCAGATGCCGTGTTGGGCGAAGAAGGCGTCGACCACCCGATCCGGGGTGGCGATGGCGCCGGTGTGCGAGGCCGCCGCCGCCTGCCCCGCGAGGGAGCGCCCTCCCTTGAGCGCGATGATCGGCACATCACGTGCACGGGCCTTGGCGGCGGCACGGGCCAGCATCGAGGGATCGCTCAGGGTTTCGAGGTAGACGAGCACCAGCGCAACATCGACATCGTCGAGCACCGCGTCGGTCAGTTCCGAAACCGTAACGTCGGCGTCGTTGCCGGTCGAATGGACGTGGCGGACGCCGATCTCGCGGGCGCGCAGCAGGCCGTAGGGGACCACGCTCATCGCCCCGCTCTGGCTGATGCAGGCAACCCGGCCGTCCGCCGGCGGCGCCTCGATGAACATGGTGGAGAAGCAGAGGATGGCACCGTTGCCGAAATTGGCGAGGCCCTGGGTATTCGGGCCGACGAGGCGCATCCCGGCTGCATGGGCCACGTCGCGCATCCGGGCTTCGGTCGCCTTGCCCTCCGGGCCGGTCTCGCCGAAGCCGCTCGCCATCACCACGCAGGCCCGCACGCCTTTGGCGGCGCAGGACTCGACCGCCGCCACGGCCGCCTCGCCCGCGACGGCGACGATCGCGGCATCGGGCGCCTCGGGCAGATCGGCCACCGAGGGAAAGGCCGCGAGTCCCTGGACCGTCGCGCGGCTCGGATTGACGGGCAGAATGCGGCCCGCGAAGCCGAATTCGCGCATGTAGCGGATCGGCCGGCCGCCGATCTTGTCGGCCTGCTCGGACGCCCCGACGATGGCCACGCTGCGCGGGGCCAGCAACGCCTCGAGGCTCATCGGCCCGCACCTCCCGCAGCGGTGAAGACCAACAGATGCCGCTCTCCGTGGGCCTCGAAGCCCGCCCTGACCGGCTGGCCGATCGCGAGATCGAGGCTGCCGTGGCCCATTACCCGCGGGCCCTCGTCGAGGTCGACGAGCACGATCGCGTAGGGCACCCGCTCGCGGTAGTCGGGCGTCGGCGCGCGGTGGATCACGGTCACCGCAGCCACCCGGCCGCGCCCGCTGCTGGTGAGCCACTCGACCTCGTCCGATCCGCAGGCCGGACAGAAAGGCCGGGCGAAGGCCTGCCGATCGCCGCAACCACGGCAGGCCCGCAGGGCCAGCCGCCCGGCCCGGGCCTCCGCCTCGTAATGCGCTTCGAGGGTCTGCATCGCGCTACTCCCGCCCGAGAACGAGGCTGACATGCGCCGAGAGGATGCCGCCGTCGCCGTGCACGAAACCGAATTCGGGCAGCTTGCCCATCTGCCGCGCCTCCGCGCCGCCGGTCATCTGCCGGACCACTTCCACCAGATGCGCCATGCCGCCCGCCACACCGGGATGGCCGAAGGCGAGGAGGCCGCCATGCGTGTTCATCGGCAAAGGACCGTCGACGGCGAAACGGCCGGCGCGGACGTCGCCCGCGGCCTCGCCGCGACCGCAGAAGCCCAGTTCCTCCAACAGGATCGTGAGGGTGATGGTGAAGGAATCGTAGATGCCGAGCACGCCCACCCGGTCGGCGCCGATCCCCGCCTCGGCGAACGCCCGCTCCGCCGCCAGACGGCCGCCGAAATCGGACAGGTCGCGGGCTTGGCTCAAATGCTGGTGCTGGTGCGCCTGCCCCGCGCCGAGCAGCCGCACGCCGGTCGAACGGTCGCGCTCGGCCGTCACCAGGACGGCCACGGCGCCGTCGGAGATCGGACAGCAGTCGAGCAGCTTGAGCGGCGTGGCGATCGGGCGCGAGGCGAGCACCTGCTCGACCGTCACCACCTCCGGCAGGTGGGCCTTCGGGTGCAGCGCCGCATGGCGCCGCATGAGCACGGCCATCTCGGCGAGGTCGGCCTCCTCGATCCCGTAGGCCGCCATGTACTGCGAGGCGAGCAGCGCGTAGTAGCCCGGAATGGTGGCGCCATAGGGCACCTCGTAGAAGGCGTGACCGACCTGGGCGAGGGTCGAGATGGCCCTATCGCGGCCGCCGGGATTGGACAGGCGGTTTTCGCCCGCGACCACCAGCACGTTGCGGCAGCGGCCCGTCTCCACCAGCGACTTGGCGAGCATGACCAGCGCCGAGCCGGTCGCCCCGCCGAGTTGGATGGTGTGGGCATAGGCGGGGCGCAGGCCGAAATGCTCGGCGAACAGGTTGGCCAGCATGAGGTGGGGCAGCGCCGTCGAATAGCCGGTGACGAGCCCGTCGATCTCGGCGCGGACGAAGCCGGCCCCGGCAAGCGCGGCGGTTGCCGCCTCGCCCATCAGGTCCAGGCTGTCCTTGCCCTCGGCGCGGCCGAACATCGTGTCGCCGACCCCTCCGATCCAGGCAGGCATCAGGTCGGTCCTCCTTGTGGTGGGTAGGGGGCGCGGCGGGTGAACCACCGCGCGATCGCGAGCGTGACGGCAGCGAGCAAGAGGCCGGCGGCGTCCGTCAGGGGAGCCGGGTGCAGGGCCAACAGGGCCGCGGCCGCGAGGGCGAGGCGAGCCGGGCCGCTCAGCCGGTCGAACGCATAGCCGATGATCGCCGCCGCGAGGGCGGCCACCCCGAGGCTGGCCGTGATCAGCGAGAGCAGGATCTCGCCGACGCCGCCACGGAGCAGCAGCACCGGATCGAGGGCGAACATGAACGGCACGATGAACGCCGGCGTGCAGATCGCCACGGCCTTCCAGCCGGTGGCCGCCGGGTTGGCGCCCGAAATCGACGAGGCGGCATAGGCGGCGATGGCGACGGGTGGGGTCACGTTGCCGAGGATGGCGAAGTAGAAGACGAAGAGGTGCGCCGCCACCGGGTCGACGCCGAGGCGCACCAGCGCCGGGATCGTCACGCCGACCTGCACCAGATAGGCGGCGACCGTCGGCAGGCCCATGCCCAGGATCAACGAGGAGACCATGGTGAGTACGAGGGCTGCGGCGAGCGATTGGCCGGCGACCGCGAGGATGCCATTGTTGATGGTGATGCCGAGGCCCGTCAGGCTCAACACGCCGATGGTGATCCCGGCCGCGGCACAGGCGATCGACACCGGGGCGATCGCGCGGCCGGCCGCAGCCGCACCGTCGATCAGCCAGCGGGGGAACTGCAGAAGCCCACCGCGCAAGATCGCGTAGACCACGGCGACGAGCAGCACCGCACCGACGCCGTAGAGCCCGGCGCGCATCGGCGAGAACACGAACACCGCATAGGCGATCACAGCCAGTGGCAGGAGGTAGAGGCCGCCGGTCCGCAACGCCTCGCCCATGCCCATCGCGGCGACACCGGACTTGATGTCGGTGCGCAGCGCCTCGAGGTGAACGCTGAGGAACACGCCCAGATAGAAGAGGAGTGCGGGCACCAGGGCAGCGAGAGCAATCTCGCCATAGGGCCGGCCGACGAACTCGGCGATGACGAAGGCGGTCGCCCCCATCACCGGCGGCATGAGCTGGCCGCCCGAGGAGGCCGCCGCTTCCACCGCACCGGCGAAGGTCGGGCTGTAGCCGTTGCGCTTCATCAAGGGGATGGTGATGGCGCCCGAGGTGACCACGTTGGCGACGGCCGAACCGGAAATGGTCCCCATCAGCGCCGAGCCGACCACCGCGGCCTTGGCGGGACCGCCGCGCGTCCGGCCGGTCAGCGCCATGGCGAGGTCGATGAAGAACTTGCCGCCGCCGCAGCGCTCCAGCACCGCGCCGAAGAACACGAACAGGTAGATGTAGGTCGCCGACACCCCGAGCGGGATGCCGAACACGCCCTCGCGCGTGTAGAACAGATGGTCGAGGGTCCAGCTCGCGGAAAATCCGCGATGGCCGAAGGCGCCGGGCAGGTGATGCCCGAAGGCGGCATAGGCCAAGAAGGCGACGATGATCACGCCGAACGCGATGCCGAGGAGATGGGTCGCGAGCACGACCAGCGCCGCGATCGCGCCGACCGCGAACAGCATCGACGCCGTGGACAGCGGCGTCACGTAGGCCATCCGGTTGAGGTAGTGGTCGGCGTGCCAGAGATTGGCCACGAGGGCGATCGCCAGCACGACCGTGGAGGCGAGCACCAGCCCCCGCACGCCCGGCCGCGCGTCGCGATCGATCAACGTCGCGGAGAACACCACGCCCGCCACCAGCAGGAGATGCAGGTTGCGTTGGGTGAAGCTCTCGAACACGCCGAACACGCCGGCCTGCAGGTGGAAGGCCGCCAATGTCAGCGTGGCCAGCAGAAAGAGGCCGCGGAGCGCCATCATGGCCGGGAACCCGAGGAGCGGGCGCGGCCGTGCACGGCCGGCACCCGCGTGGACGTCAGTTGTCGGCCGGGAGGCCCGCCTCGCTGAAGAAGGTGCTGGCACCGGGGTGCAGCGGGGCGCCGACACCGGTTCCCGCCGTCTCGGGGCCAAACGACTCGAGCGCCGCGTTGACGAGGTGCAATTCGTCCGCGTTCTCGACGATCGCCCGGGTGATCGCCTCGACGAGGTCCGCGTCCAGATCGGCGCGGGCGATCAGCACGTTGCCCATGCCAACCGCGAGCGCGGGCTCGGTCTGCCCGCGATAGGTGCCGGCTGGGATCTCGTAGGCGACATAGCCCGGATTGTCGGCCCGCAGCTGGTCGACGATCTCCTGGTCGATGCCGATCATCCGCACGCCGGAGGCGAGGGCCACCTCGGCGATGGCACCCGAGGGCACCGAGATGATGCCGGTGAAGACGTCGAGGTGCCCGTCCTTCATCTGCATCGCGGCGTCGGCGTAGGAGAGCCGCTCGACCCGCTCCAGGTCATCGAAGCCGAGACCGTGGAGTTCGAGGATGCGGCCGGTCATGACGTCGGTCGAGCCGCCGACCACGCCCGGGTTCACCACCTTGCCGGCGAAGTCGGCCACGCTGTGGATGTCGCCGTCGGCGCGCACCGCCATCTGATAGGGCGACGGGTAGAACTTGACGACGCCGCGAATGTTGTCCTGGGGCGTCTGGAAGTGCTGGCCGATGCCGCGTAGCGCCTCGCTGTTGGTGGTCGAGAGCGACATGGCGATGTCGTACTGCCCGGCATGGGTGCCGAGGATGTTGGCGACGGTGACGCCATTGACGACGCTGACGCGGCTGCCGGGGATCTCCCGTTCGATGATGCCGGCGATGGCGGTGGCGAGCGGGTACCAGGTCCCACCGGACGGTCCGGAAGCAAAGGTGATCTGCTGCGCGGCGGCAGCACCCGGCAAGGCCAGCAGGGCCGGCAGAACGCCGAATGTCAGCAGTCGGCGGAATCGATCGAAGCGCATGGATCGGTGCTCCCTGAGTTCGGTTCTTGGCTTGGGTCGTCGTGGACGGCGCCGCCGAGGCGCCGTTCCACCTCCCGGCTGCCGGCGAGGAGGAGGTCCACCGCGCGGGTGCGACGGGAACCGTCGAGCCGGGCGCTGATGGCGGCGACGCTGAGGGCAGCCACGACCATGCCCGAGCGATCGCGCACCGGCACGCCGATGCCGGTCATCCCCGGCACGACGAGATCGCGGATTTCGGTGAAGCCGAGCGTGCGGGCCCGCTTGGCGAGGTGTTCGACGGTCGGGACGTCGAAGGCCGGATACCGCACCCGGTGGCGGGCTTGCAGAACCTCCCGGCGTTCCGCCTCGGGCTGCCACGCGAAGAGGGCGAGGCTGCCGGCACCGACGCCGAGTGGGCGGCGGGCGCCGACGTCGAGCGAGAGCGCCTGGATGGGATGGGCGCCGACCTGCCGGTCGACGCAGAGCGCATCGTAGCCGCTGCGTACCGAGAGAAACGCCGCATCGCCGGTGACACCGGCGATCCGCGCGAGACTGGGACGGGCCAGCCGCCGCAGCCGATCGGTCGAGACGCCCACCCCGATCGCGTCGCGAAAGTCGTCAGCCAGACGAAACCGGCGATCCGCGGTGCGCTCGACCACGCCGGCGGCGACCAGGGTGGCCAGAAGACGCGAAGCGGAAGCCTTGTGGAGCCCTTGGGCGCGGGCGACGTCGGCAAGACGGCAGCCGGCCGCTCCGCTGCCGGCGACGAATCGGGTCACCCCCACCGCCCGCAGGACGCTCTGCACTCCCCCGGCGTCCATTTCACCCCCCGTCTCACCTGACGAACCCCATTGATACGTATCGATCCGCTCTTATCCAACAATAAAAGCGGTTTGCAGCGCAGCAGAAATCAAAGTCTCGCACAGCGAGACTTACCCGACGAACCGAGCACGGCTGGTGTGGGCCAGTCCCCGGAGAGGGCGCGTGCGTCTAGCGGGAGTCCTCGATCGAGCCCGGCCGGGGCTCGGCGAAGACCGGGCTCCAGCGGCTGCCGAGCTGGAAGATGAGCGGCGTGAGCGGGACGATGATGAACAGCCGCACGAGGTGGAAGGCCGTGACCATCGCCACCGACAGGTCGAGCGCCTTGGCGGTGAGGCACATCTCGGTGAGGCTGCCGGGTGCCGTGGCGAGGATCATCGCCGCGATCGGCAGATCGCCGACCTTGCCGACGATCACTGCCAACAGCGCGCAGGCCGCCATGAGAAAGGCGGTGCAGGCGACGATGCCGTTCAGATGGTGGCGGATGCGTTGGACGAACGCCCGATCGAAATGGCAGCCCAGCGACAGCCCGAGACACACCTGACCCGCGGCGATGACCGAATAGGGCATGGTCGTCGCGGCGGTCTCGGTGGCGGTCAGGAGCGCACTGGCGGCGACCGGGCCGAGGAACCAGGGGTTCGGGATGCGCATCAGCCGGAACAGCCGCGCCGCAGCGATCGCGCCCGCGACCAGCAACACGACATCGAAGGGCTCGACCCGTCCGGCGAACCGGCCGAGATCGGCAACCCCGCCGATCCCCGACCAGGTGACGGCCGGGGGAATGATCAGGACCAGGGCGGCGATGCGCAGGGTTTGGGTGAGCGCGACCGGGGCCGGCTGGGCGCCCGCACGTTCGGCCATGTTGGCCATCTCGGCGGGACCACCGGGGATGCAGGCGAAGTAGGCGGTCCGCACGTCGAGATCGCTGAACCGCCGCATGATCATCACGGAGAGGCCGCCGAACGCGATGGTCACGAGCGCGACGATCACCATGGCCGAGAAATGCTGCAGGACTTCGGCCACCGCATCGGGGGTGAAATAGAGACCGACCGCCGTGCCCACGATCACCTGGCCGGTCATGCGGAACTGGACCGGCACGCCGCCGCCGATGCCCCAGAGCTTGGCGGCCGTGGTGAAGACGAGGGCTCCGATCATCCACGGCAGGGGCACGTTCAGCCAAGCGAACAGAACGCCGCCCAGCACGGCGATGGGATAGAGTGGCCAGCTTTCGCGCAAATGGGCGCGCACGCGCGAGGAGATCGTGGTGTGCATTTTCCGCAGCATAAGGCGCGCCGCCGCTACCGGGAACGTGGCCAAGAGGATGGGAGGCTTGCGCGATCGTCCGACGGTCAGACGCGTGCCAGACGCCAGACGGTCCGCTGCCGGTAGACTTCGAAGGGCGCCAGTCGCGCGCTCGGAAACTCCGGACGGTTGGGCGCATCCGGCCACGCCTGCGCCTCCAGGCAGAGCCCCGCGCGCGGCGCGAAGGGTGCCACATTCAGGTGCTCGCCCGTATAGACCTGCAGGCCCGGCTCGGTCGTCAGGACCTCGAGCCGCACACCGCCGGCGGTGAGGCTCGCCGCCGGAGCCGGCTCGAGACGTCGCCGATCGGCGAGGCAGAAATTGCGGTCGACGACCAAACCCGTCAGCCGCCCGAGGGACGGCGCCGGCTCGATGGTCGTCGGCAGCCCCTCCGCGTCGGTCGCGAGCGCGCGTGTTGCCCGCACGGCGAGGTCGTGACCGTCGATGGTCGCGGCGCCGTCGAGGTTCCAGTAGACGTGCTGGGCGAGGCTCACGACCGTCGCCGCATCCGTCCTGGCCTCCAGGTCGATCATGACGGTGCACGGATCCTGCAGTGCGTAGCGACAGGTGGCGCGGAGCGTGCCGGGAAAGCCCTGGTCGCCGTCGGCCGAGACGAGGCCGAGCGTGACGCTCGCATGCCCGACGTCGAGCACGTCCCAGACGCGGCGATGAAAGCCCATGGTGCCACCGTGGAGGGTGTTCGAGCCTTCGTTTCGATCCACCTCGACACGCCGCCCATCCAGCGGGAAGGACCCGCCGCGAAGGCGATTGGCGAAGCGGCCGACCACCGCACCCACCGCTCCCTTGCCGGCGCGGTACGCCTCGGGGTCGGCGAAGCCGAGGACGAGCGAGCGCTCGCCGTCGGCAAAGCGCAGATCCTGGACGACGGCGCCGATGGGCAAGACGGTGAGGCGGAGCCCGCCACCGGCGAGCCGGATCGGCTCCATCTCAGAGATAGCGGTTGATCAGGTTCTCCAGCATTTCCTGACGGCCGGAGCGGGGCCGGGGGTCGAGGCCCGCGGCGCTGGCGGCGATGGCGGCGAGGTCGTCGGTGCCGTCGAGCATCCGCTTGGCGTCGGCCGTATCCCACCCGGCATAGCGCGCCTCGACGAAGCTGCGCAACTCGCCCGTCTCGATCAGCCGTGCCGCCGCCTTCAGCGCCTGGGCGCAGGCGTCCATGCCGCCGACATGGGCGTGCAGCAGGTCGTCGGGCTCGATCGATTGACGGCGCAGCTTGGCGTCGAAATTGAGCCCGCCCGTGGTGAAACCGCCGCCCTGGAGGATCAGGTACAGGGCCAGGGCCAGTTCCGGCACGTTGCTCGGGAACTGGTCGGTATCCCAACCCGACTGGTAGTCGTTGCGGTTGATGTCGCACGAGCCGAAGATGCCGAGGGCCAGGGCGGTGGCGATCTCGTGCTCGAAGCTGTGCCCGGCGAGCACCGCGTGGCCCACCTCGATGTTGACCTTGACCTCCTTTTCCAGGCCGTAGCGGCAAAGGAAGCCGTAGACCGTCGCCACGTCGAAGTCGTACTGGTGCTTGGTCGGCTCCTGCGGCTTGGGCTCGACCAGGATGGTGCCGGCAAAGCCCGATTTGTGCTTGTAGTCGACGACGAGGCTCAAGAACCGGCCGAGTTGGTCGAGCTCGCGCTTCATGTCGGTGTTCAAGAGGGTCTCGTAGCCCTCGCGCCCGCCCCACAACACGTAGTTCTGTCCGCCGAGCCGGTGGGTGACGTCGAGTGCCGCCTTCACCTGCCCGCAGGCGTAGGCGAACACGTCCGGATCGGGGTTGGTCGCGGCGCCGGCCATGTAGCGGCGATGCGAGAAGAGGTTGGCCGTGCCCCAGAGCAGCCGGACCTTGGCCGTCTCCATCTTGCGGGCGAAGCGATCGGCGATCCGCTCCAGGTTGGCCGTGCTCTCGGCGAGGCTCGCGCCCTCGGGGGCTGCGTCCCGATCGTGAAAGCAGAAGAACGGCACGCCCAGAAGGCGGAACATCTCGAAGGCGACCTCGGCCTTCTGCTCCGCTGCCGCCAGGCCGTCGCCGAACCAGGGCCGCTCGAAGGTCGGCCCGCCGAACGGGTCGGTGCCGGGCCAAACGAAGTTGTGCCAGTAGCAGACGGCGAAGCGCAGATGGTCCTCCATCCGCTTGCCGAGCAGCATCGCATCCGGGTCGTAGTGGCGAAAGGCGAGCGGGTCGGTGGCGTCGGGGCCCTGGTAGGGGATCGGTGCCTCGCGACCGAAGAAGCCGGTCATGCCATCACCTCCTCGAGGGCGGGATAAAGCGCGCGGTAGCGCTCGAAACGGTCGGTATAGGCGTCGTGCCAGCGGGGATCGGGCTCGATCACCCGGGCGATCGGCGGCTTGGTGCAGATCGTCTTGGGATAGGCGCCGGTCGCGGCTGCCATACCCAGCCGCGCGGCGCCGAAGGCCGCGCCGAAGTCGCCGTTGGCCGGCACCTCGACCGGCCGGTCGAGAATGGTCGCGAGCATGGCGAGCCAGTGCATCGAACGCGCACCCCCGCCGACGGCGGTGAAGGCCTCGACATCCGAGCCTGCCGCCTGGAGCACCGAAAACCCGTCCTTGAAGCCGAAGCCGACGCCTTCCAGCACCGCACGGGTCAGCACGGCGTCGTCCGCACCGTGGGACAGGCCGACGAACGCCCCGCGGATGGCGGCGTCGTTGTGCGGCGTGCGCTCACCGCCGAGATAGGGCAGGAAGAGAACGTCGGCCGGGCCCTGCAGTTGGTCACCGAGCGCCGCCGTCAGACTTGCCGCATCGCTCTTGAGCCGGCGAGCCAGCCAATTGAGGCTGTCGGTCGCGGCCAGCACCACCGCCATCTGGTGCCAACTGTCGGGCAGCGCGTGGCAGAAGGCGTGCACCGCACCCTCAACATTCGGCCGGAAGCGGTCGGTGGCGACAAAGAGCACGCCCGACGTACCGAGCGAGAGGAACGCGCGGCCCGGCTCGACCGCGCCGATGCCGCAGGCACTCGCCGCATTGTCGCCGCCGCCACCCGCAACCACGGGGGCTTTTTCCATCCCCCAGCGCCGGACCCATGCCTCGCGCAGCCGACCGCTCGCCTCGCTGCCCTCGACGAGGCGCGGCATCTGCCGTTCCTCGAGGCCGGTGGCCGCCAACAGGGCCGGCGACCAGCGGCGTGCGGCCGTGTCCAGCCAGAGCGTGCCGGCGCTGTCCGACATGTCGGAGACATGGTCGCCGACGAGGTGCAACCGCACATAGTCCTTGGGCAGCAGCACCTTGGCGATGCGTGCGAACAGGTCGGGCTCGTGCTTCGCCACCCAGCGCAGCTTGGGCGCGGTGAAGCCCGGCATGACCAGATTGCCGGCAATGCCGTGGAAGTCGGCGAGCCGCTCGAGTTCGGCGCATTCCTCGGCCGACCGGCCGTCGTTCCACAGGATGCAGGGGCGCAGCGGCCGGTCGTCCCGGTCGAGCAGGGTGGCGCCGTGCATCTGGCCGGAGAGCCCGATGCCCTCGACCGCGGCCAGGGCCTCGGGTGCCGCGGCCTTCAGCTCGTCGAGGGTCCGGCGGACCGCCTGCCACCATTGGTCCGGGTCCTGCTCGGACCAGCCGGGGACCGGCCGCTCGACCGTGAGCGAGGCTCGTGCGCTGGCGAGCGGGGCGTGCGCCGCGTCGATCAGGAGCGTCTTGACCTCGGAGGTACCGACGTCGATCCCGAGATAGGTGCTCATCAGGCAGCGTACTCCAAGGCTCCCGGCCCCGGCACCGCACCGGGCGGGCACTTGCCGAGGATGATCATGCCCAGCACCTCGTCCTTGGTGACGTCCGTGGTGCGGGCCTCGCCGACCATCTTACCGTTCTTCATGACGTAGACCCGATCCGCGAGGTCGAAGACGTCGTGGATGTCGTGGCTGATCAAAAAAATGCCGATGCCCTCGGCCTTGAGCTGCTTGATCAGGTCCGCGACCTGCTGGGTCTCCTGCGGACCGAGGGCCGCCGTCGGTTCGTCCATGATCAGGATGCGGGCGTTGAAGTGGATCGCCCGGGCGATGGCCACCGACTGGCGCTGGCCGCCGGAGAGCGAGGCGACCGGCTCCTTGAACCGCTCGAAATTGGGATTGAGCCGGCCCATCACCTCGCGCGCCGCCGCCTCCATCGCCACGTCGTCGAGCGTGCCCCAGGGCGTCAGCAATTCGCGGCCGAGGAACAGATTGGCCGCGGCGTCGACGTTGTCGGCCAACGCGAGCGTCTGGTAGATGGTCTCGATACCGTAGCGCTTGGCATCGCGCGGGTTGTCGATGTCCGCGACCTCGCCGTCGACCACGATCTCGCCGGAATCGCGCCGGTAGGCCCCGGAGAGGATCTTGATCAGGGTCGACTTGCCGGCGCCGTTGTGGCCGAGCAGGCCCACCACCTCGCCCGGAAAGAGCTGACAGCTCGCGTGATCCACGGCGCGCACGCCGCCGAAGGCGATCGAGATGTCCTTCATCTCCACCAGGGGACGTGTCGACATGGCGCCCTCCCTCCTCGAACCGGCCTACTCGAACCGGCCTATTTGAACCGGCGGCGATAGCTGGTGTCGGCCCAGACCGCGATGACCAGCACGGCGCCGACGACGATGTTCTGCAACGGCGTGGCGAGCCCCATCAGCACCATGCCCGACTGCAGCGACTGCATGATCACGGCCCCGACCATGGCGCCGACGATGGTGCCGACGCCGCCGCCGAGCGAGGTACCGCCGATCACCGCCGCGGCGATGACGTAGAGTTCGTCGAGCGTGCCCTGGGCATTGGTCGCGGCGTTGAGCCGGGCGGTCGAGATGGCGGAGGCGATGGCGCAGAGCACCCCCATCAGGATGAAGATCTTCATCACCACCCACTTGGTGTTGACACCCGCGAGGTTGGCCGCCTCCGGGTTGCCGCCGATGGCGAACACGTAGCGCCCGAAGCGGGTGCGGGTGGCGATGAAGGTCATGACCACGCCCGCGCCGATCGCGATCAGCACCGGAATGGCCAGGCCATGGGCGATGAACACGCCGCCTTCGGGCACCGGCAGACCCTGCGCCTCCAGCCAGCGGGCCGCGACACGCGGCGGCCAGGGATGCGAGTTGGCGATGTTCACGGCACCGAGGATGGCGCCGCAGCCGATCGCGAACAACAAGCCCTCGGCCCAGAGCGGACGCAGCGGAAAGTGGAAGCGGACCCGCTGCCGGCGTCCGTTCCACAGCATGAACAGGAGCGCCAGGCAGGCGGCGATGCCGATCGCCCAACTCGCCCATTCGCCGACCGAGCCCTCGGGGCCGCCCCCCATCAGGCGGAACGTGGAATCCATCGGCGCGACCGTCCGGCCCGAGGTGACCCACCACGCGGCACCGCGCCAGGCGAGCAGGCCACCCAGGGTCACGATGAACGCCGGCACGCCCAGATAGGCGATGACGAAGCCGTGCAGCCCACCGATGGCGGCACCGACCACCATCCCGACCAGCAGCGCGATGATCCAGGTGGCGCCGTGGTCGTAGCCGAGCCACTGCGGCAGCAGTTCGGCCTGGGTGACGCCCATGACCATGCCGACGAAGCCGAGCACCGAGCCGACCGACAGGTCGATGTTGCGGGTGACGATGACCAGCACCATGCCGGTCGCCATCACCGCGATGGACGCGGTCTGAACCGACAGGTTCCAGAGATTGCGGGGGGTCAGGAAAACGCCGCCCGAGGCGATGTCGAAGCCGATCCAGATGATCGCCAGAGCGCCGAGCATGCCCAACAGGCGCGTGTCCAGTTCGGTTGCCCGCATGAAGCGCCCGAACCCGCTGGGCCGCGGCTCGACCGCGGAAGGTCGTACCACCGTCTCGCGCATTCCCTCTCCCCCGAATGCGGCGGCGGGACGAGCCCCCGCCGCCGCGCTTCGCCTCAATCGCAGACGGCGACCGTGCCCGCGGGCACGCCCTGGCAGACCGTCTCCTTGGTCACCCAGCCGGCGTCGATGACGACGTTCAGGTTGTCGCGGGTGATCGGGATGGGGGTGAGGAAGAGCGAGGTCATCGGCACCCCGCGCGGCCCGCCGTCGAACAGCACCGCATCCTCGATGTTGCCCATCGACGTGCCCTGGGCCATCTCGACGGCGATCCGGGCCGCGGCGGTCCCGAGATCGCGACTGTCCTTCCAGACCGATACGGTCTGGGTGCCGAGGGCGATGCGGTTGAGCGCCGCGTGGTCGCCGTCCTGCCCCGAGACCGGGACCTCGCCGGCAAGCCCCTGGCCAGCAAGCGCCGCGATGGCCCCGCCCGCCGTGCCGTCGTTCGAGGCCACGACCGCGTCCACCTCGTTGTCGTTGGCGGTGAGGAACTGTTCCATGTTGCGCTGCGCGTTGGCCGGCAACCAAGCATCGGTGTAGGCCTCGCCGACATTGACGATCGCCCCCGAATCGAGCGCCTCCTGCAGCACCTCGAGCTGGCCCGAATGCAGGAAGTCGGCGTTCGGGTCGGCCGAACTGCCCTTGATGAAGACGTAGTTGCCCTCGGGCTGCGCCGCGAAGACGGCGCGGGCCTGCATCCGGCCCACCTCCTTGTTGTCGAAGGTCAGGTAGAAGGCGTCCGGGTGCTCGATCAGGCGGTCGTAGCCGACCACCGGAATCCCCTCGTCGGCCGCGCGCTGCACGGCCGGACCGATCGCGTCCGCGTCCTGCGCCAGAATGATCAGCGCGTCGGCGCCGTTCGCGATCAGCGCCTCGACGTCGGTCAGCTGCTTGGCCGCCGACGACTGGGCATCGGCCGAGATGTAGCGGGCGCCGAGCCGGTCCAGTTCGGCCATGATCGCCGCCTCGTCGGTCTTCCAGCGCTCCTCCTGGAAGTTCGACCACGACACCCCGACGGTGAGTTCCTGCGCGTTGGCGGACAGCATCCCGCCGACCATGGCGGCAGCCGCCACGGCGATGATCGACTTGTTCACGTTGGCCTCCCCGAGCCCGTTGCAGCCGCTACCACTGGCCCCGTTGCGCGGCCGGACAGGGTGCGGCAATCGTTCGAGCGGGTGACCGAGGGGAGGCACCATGTCAACCGGTTTGGCGGGGCTCGGGACCAGCCGTCGTGGAACCTCGAGCCTAAGGTCGAAGGCCGTCGCGCTCGCACTCCTGCTGCTCGCGTGCGTGCCCGGTGCCGGTGCGGACGAGCCGCCCTGGTCGGAGCGGGTGCTCGTCGATCCGCTCCCCTGGAGCAGGCTCGACGGTCTCGAGCCCGAGGTGCTGCTCGCGCGCGGTGAGATCCTGTTCCGCGGCCGCTTCACCACGGCCGACGGCGCGGGACGGCCGCTCGCCACCCAGGCGATCGTGCCGACCGAGCGGCGGCGGCCGGCCGAGCACCGGATGCAGCGTCTGGCGGGCCCCGATGCCGCCTCCTGCGCCGGCTGTCACCACGACCCGGTCGTGGGCGGTGCCGGCGACTTCGCCAGCAACGCCTTCGTCTCCGAGGGATTTACCAGCGCCGATTTCGACAATCTCGACCCGCAGTTCTCCAACGAGCGGATTACCCCGCACCTGTTCGGCAGCGGGCTGATCGAACTGCTCGCCCGGGAGATGACGGCGGACCTGCAGGCGCAACGGCGGAGCGCCCTCGTCGAGGCCCGGACGAAGGGTGAGAGCGTGCGCGTCCCGCTCGCGAGCAAAGGTGTCGATTTCGGTCGGCTGACCGCCCACCCGGACGGCCGGGTCGATCTGGACGGGGTCGAGGGAATCGACGCCGACCTCGTGCTGCGGCCGTTCGGTCACAAGGGCGTGTTCCCTTCGCTGCGCCATTTCACGGTGACGGCGCTCAATGCCCATCACGGCATCCAGCCGAGCGAACGGTTCGGCGCGCGCTGGACCGGCACCGACGACTTCGACGGCGACGCGGTGATCGACGAGATCGGCCCGGCCGACGTCACGGCGCTGGTCGCCTTCCAGGCGGGTCTCGCACCACCGACCCGCCTGCAGCCCGAAGATCCGCGCTGGCGCACCGCGGCACGGCAGGGCGAAGCCCTGTTCGACGCGTTCGGCTGCGCCTCGTGCCATCGGCCGAGCCTCCCCCTCGAAACCCTCGTGTTCGCCGAGCCCGGCCCGTTCAACCCGGCGGGCACGCTCCGCCGCGGCGACGTGGCCGAGCCCTGGCGGCTCGATCTCGCCGTGCTCGACTGGGCGGAGACCCTCCGCCGCGACGCGGACGGCCGCGTGCTGGTGCCGCTTTTCTCCGATCTGAAGCGCCACGTGATCGCCGACGTCCAGGTCGACACGCTCGGCAACGAGACGCTGGCGCAGCGCTTCGTCGAGCGCGACGTGTTCAAGACCCGGCCGCTCTGGGGGGTCGCCTCCACCGCCCCCTACGGCCATCGCGGCGATCTCTCGACCCTCGACGAGGTAATCCGCGCCCATGGCGGCGACGCGCGGCCGGCGCAACGCGCGTACACCGCCGCCAGCGAGGCCGAACGGCAGTCGCTGATCGCCTTCCTGCGCACGCTCGTGATCCCCTGAATTCCCACGGAGGTCGGCTCGATGCCCGACACGGAAACCCTGCAGGCGCCGGCCCTCTTCACCCTCACCACCGGCGGTCTCCATCTGGTCGACGGTGTTCCCGAGGACGATCTCGGTAGTGACCGCGACGTCGCGGTCGACGCGGCCTCGGCCGATGCGGATTGGTACCGCAAGGTCGATGGCGCCCGGGCCCTGCGCGGGCACCTCGAGGGTGAGGCGGGACCGCCGGGTGCCCCCGGCACCGCCCTGCACTGCACCGAGCGGTTCGTCGACCTGACCGCGCCCGGCACCGTTCCGCTGGTCACCGTGGCCCCGCACAGTTGGATCCAGTCGATCGTGCTGATGGTCGATCAGCCAACCGACGTTGCGGATGTCGAGATCACGCTGCTCGACGGGGCCGAGCCGCTCTGCTTCTGCAACGCGGCGACGTTCTGCGCCCCCTGCCCGGATCTCTCGGAGCCCGGCGCGAGCGTCGGCTGGCCGCCTTTTCTGGCGGTAGACGGCGCGTCGCCGGCATTGCGCATCGGCGGCCAACCGTGCACGACGGGTCGGCTGCGGGTCGAGGTGGTCAACAAGAGGCGCTGGTGATGGACTCCCGAGGCGGCCGGCTCGTCACCGCGCCGAAAACGAACGCGATGTCGTCACGCCGGCAATGGGTGCTCGCGCATCTCTCCCGGCGCCTCTGGGTGGGGGCCAGCCTGTTCGCCCTGTTCGCCGTGCTGAGCGGCCTGCTCGCGGCCGTGCTGGGCCCGGTCGTGCCCACGGCTTTGGGCAGGCCGATCGGCCGGGAGACGCTCGAGACCATCCTCCAGATCCTCGCCTCGTCGATGCTGGTGGTCGCGACCTTCTCGCTCTCCACCATGCTCCAGGCCTATGCCGCCGCCTCGACCGCGACGACGCCGCGCGTGGCCCGCATTCTGATGGGCGATCGGGTGGCGCAACTGGCCCTCTCGACTTTCATCGGCGCGTTTCTGTTCAGTCTCGTCGGCCTGCTGGCCCTCGGCGCCGGCCTCTACCAGGATGACGGCCGGATCGTGCTGTTCGTCACCACGGTCCTGGTGGTGGCCCTGATCGTCGTCACCTTCGTCGGCTGGATCGACCATGCGGCCAGGCTGGGCCGGGTCGGCTACGGCATCGAACGGGCGGCCGACGTCGCAACGGAGACACTGCGCGCGTGGCGTCGTCGCCCGCACCTGTACGCCTGTCCTCCGGTCGACATTCCGGCAGCGGCGGTTGCCGTGACCGCACCGTGTGCCGGCTATCTGCAGCATCTGGACGTGGCGGCCCTGGACGCAGTCGCCGCCGAACTGGACGCGCGCGTTCACGTCGTCGTCCGTCCGGGCACCCTGGTCGATCCGGCCCGCCCGGTCGCGCGCGTGGAAGCCGCCGAACCGCTCGACGACGACAACGTGCGGCGGATCCGTGCCGCCTTCACCGTGGGTGAGGAGCGCTCCTTCGCGCAGGACCCGCGGCTCGGCCTCCTGGTCCTCTCCGAGATCGCCGAAAAGGCGCTCTCGCCCGGCATCAACGACACCGGCACGGCGATCGAGGTGCTGGCCGCCCTGCATCGGGTCCTCGCCTCGTGGATCGACGTGGAGCCAGCCGAAGAGCCCGAGTTCAGCCGCATCCATGTCCCCGATCTCGCGGTCGACGATCTCGTGCTGGACGGATTCGGCGGGCTTGCCACGGCCGGCGCCGGCAACCTCGCGGTCGGCATCCGCCTGCAGAAGACCTTGGCGCGGCTCGCGGCCCTGGGTGTGCCGGAGTTGCGCGCGGCCGTGATCGGCGTGGCCGACCGGGCCCTGGAGCGCGCCCGCGTCGCCTTGCCGCTCGCATCGGACGTCGCCTGCCTGGAGGCCCTTCGGCCATCCCCGGTCGGCACATGACCCTCGATCGGACTCCCGCGTGCCGCTACCCCTTCGCGCCCTCGCCCCGCTGATTGCCACGACCGTCACGTCACCGGCGGTCGCCGACATGCCGATGGATGTGCCGCGCCTGGTCGAGGTCGCCAGCGCGGCCGGCATCGAGCACGTCTACGACGGGCCCTGGGAATACTTCGTCGGCGGCGGCGTGGCGGCCTTCG
>JBMCMJ010000015.1:0-18821 GCA_048615135.1 Pseudomonadota bacterium | reverse complement strand
TCGTCTCGGCGAGCTGCGGGGTCGAGGGGGCGCGGGTGATCCCCTACAAGCCGCTCTTGGATGCCGCCATCGCGACGGCCGAGCACAAGCCGCGGCACTGCGTCATCCTGCAGCGCCCGCAAGCGACCGCCGAACTGACGGCGGAACGCGACGTCGACTGGCAGACGGTGATGGCGGGGGCGCACGCCGTCGACTGCGTGCCGGTGGAGGCGACCGACCCGCTCTACATCCTCTACACCTCCGGCACGACCGGCCAGCCCAAGGGGGTGGTGCGCGACAATGGCGGCCATGCCACGGCGCTCCTCTGGTCGATGCGCAACATCTACGACGTGCAGCCGGGCGAGGTGTTCTGGTCGGCCTCCGACGTCGGCTGGGTGGTCGGCCACAGCTACATCGTCTACGCGCCCCTTTTGAACGGCAGCACGACGGTGCTGTACGAGGGCAAGCCCGTCGGCACGCCCGATCCGGGCGCCTTTTGGCGGGTCATCGAGCAGCACGGCGTCTCGGTGATGTTCACCGCCCCCACCGCGTTCCGCGCGATCCGCAAGGAGGACCCGGAGGGCCGGCACATCCACAAGCACGACCTGTCGCACTTCCGGGCGCTGTTCCTCGCGGGCGAGCGGTGCGATCCGGACACGCTGATGTGGGCCGAGGCGCAGCTCGGCGTGCCGGTGATCGACCACTGGTGGCAGACCGAGACCGGCTGGGCGATCGCCGCCAACTGCATCGGCCTCGAGAAGCTGCCGGTGAAGCCCGGCTCGCCGACCAAGGCCGTGCCCGGCTACGAGATCCACATCCTCGACGAGGAGGGCCAGGAACTGCCGGACGGCCAGATCGGCGCCATCTGCATCAAGCTGCCCCTGCCGCCGTCCTGCCTGCCGACCCTCTGGCAGAACGATGCGCGCTACGAGCAGAGCTACCTGACCCGTTATCCCGGCTACTATCTGACGGGAGATGCCGGCTACAAGGACGACGACGGCTATCTGTTCATCATGAGCCGCATCGACGACATCATCAACGTCGCGGGCCACCGGTTGTCGACCGGCGCGATGGAGGAGGTGCTGGCGGGCCATCCCGCCGTCGCCGAGTGTGCGGTGATCGGCGTGGCCGACGAGTTGAAGGGCGAGCTGCCGCTCGGGCTCGTGGTGCTCAAGGCGGGGGTCGATCGCGACGAAGCGGAGATCAAGGCCGAACTCGTGCAGAAGGTGAGGGACGAGATCGGCCCGGTGGCCGCGTTCAAGCTGGTCGCCATCGTCAATCGCCTGCCCAAGACCCGCTCCGGCAAGATCCTCCGTGGGACCATGAAGAAGATCGCCGACCATTCGTCCTGGTCGGTGCCCGCCACGATCGACGATCCGGTCATCCTCGAGGAGATCGCCGAGGCGCTGAAGCCGATGGGCTACGGCTGATGTGCTGAGGGCCGACGAACTCGAAGCCGTGCTGATCCAGGCGGCACGGCAAAAGGGCACGCTCAGCTATCGCCAACTGCTGGAGATGGGCGGCAGGCGCGTCGGGCCGAACAACGTGCGGGCGCTGATGCGCGTCTTGTCCGAGGTCTGCCGGCGGACCGACGCGCGGGGCGAGCCGGATCTCGCCTGCCTCGTCGTCCGCGAGAAGGACGGCCTGCCGGGCGCGGGCTGGTTCGCTGCCGAGGCCCAAAAGGGCCGCCCGCTCGACGGCTCGCCCCGCACCCGCGTCGAGCGGGCGCAGGCGGCGGTCTTTGCCTTCTGGGCCGAGCGGTCGGGCTGATCGGTCTCAGCCGGCCCGGAGCAGGCGCTGCGCCGGCTGGCGGACGATCCGGTCGAGGCCCAAAAGGCCCGTGCCGGTCGTGAGCGCCAGTCCCAAGGCCAGGATCAGCAGCGCTTGGCCGAGCCCCGGGGCGAACGGCAGTTCGAGCGCGAACAGGGCGACGCCGAAGGCACCCGTGATGCCGAGCAGGAGGCCGGCGGCACCGGCGACCGCGCCGAGGGCCGCGTGCTCGACCAGGAAGGTGCGGGCGAGGTCGGCCCGCTTGGCGCCGAGCGCCTTGAGGATCGCTGCCGCATAGCGCTGCCTCGCGCGGACCGCGTTCAGTCCTGCCGCCAGCACCACCAGCCCGCTCGCGAGCGTCAGGCCGGCAATCAGCGCCACGGCCGAGCGGATGCGGTCCAAGACGTTCGCGAAGGCGGCGAGCGCCTCGTCGATCAGCACCGGGGTGATGTTCGAGCCGACGTCCCGCAGGTCGCGCAGCAGTTCGGGGCGGGTGCTCGGATCGACGTCGACCGAGGCGATGAAGCCGTGCGGTGCCGCCTCCAGGGTGCCGGGGCTGAAGATGAAGATGAAGCCCATGCCGCCGCCGGCGGTCATGTCGACATCGGGCCGGATCGCCGCGATCTCGGCCTCGAGTACCCGGCCCAGCACGTTGAAGCCGAGCGTGTCGCCGACCCACACGCCGTAGCCTTCGGCGAAGTCCACGGGCAGGGCCAGTTGCAGTGGCCCCTGGTAGTCGGCCGGCCACCAGGAGCCTGCGACCATCTCCTCGCCGTCCGGCGGCTCCGCCAGCCAAGTGAGGCCGCGGTCGCCGCGCAGCGACCAGTCGACGTCGGGCGAGACGTTCTCCGGTCGCGCCGTTTCGCCGTTGATCCGCACCAGCCGGGCGCGGAGATAGGGGAAGAGCTGGAGCAGTTCGGCCTCGCCGTGGGCGCTCACCGTCTCGACGAACGGCTCCTGCTGCTGCGGCTGGATGTCGATGAAGAAGGTGCTGGCGATCCGCTCGGGCAGTTGGGTCGAGATCTCGGCATCGAGCGTGCGCCCGGTCTGGCCGACCAGGGTCAACAGGCCGAGGCCGAGGGCGAGCGCCAGGACCGTCGGCGTGGTCTCGCCGCCGGGCCGGGCGATTTCGCGCAGGGGAAAGCGCAGGCGCGGGGGGGCGATCCGGGCGAGCATCCCCGCCGTCCGCTGCAGGAGCAGGACCAGCCCGAACAGGACCGCGGTCGCGACCGCGATCCCGCCGAGCACCGTGGCGGCGATCCGCGGCGCGTCGGCGGTGAGGAACACGAGACCCACGAGAGCGAGGGCGAGGCCCAGGACGATCAGCCGGTCGGCCCGGGTGATCGAGCCCGGATCGAGCGCCACCCCGCCCCTGAACAGGCTCGCGGGCGAGGTGCGCCGGGCGGCCGCCAGCGGCAGCCAGGCGAAGAGGGCGAGCACCAGGGCGCCGATCGCGGCCGCCAGGACCAGGGCCCCAAGCGCCGGCGCCGGCGCGACCTCGACCGGCAGGATGGTCGCCGGCACGAAGGCGAGGAGGTAGGGCAGCGCCGCACCCAAAGCGACGCCGAGGGTGATCCCGAGGCCGCCGAGGAGCGCCAGTTGCAGGCCGTAGAGGGTGCCCACCCAGCCGGGCCGGCCGCCGAGGGCGCGCAGCGTGCCGATGGTGGCGAGCTTGCCGGCCAGATGGCTGCGGGTGGCAAGCGCGATGCCGAGGCCGCCCGTCGCCAGGGCGGCCAACGCCGCGAGGGTGAGGAACGTCGCCAGCCGGCCGATCAGTGCCTGCAGCTGCGGCTGGGCGGTGGAGGTGCTCTCGGTGCGAAAGCGCGCCTCCGGGTTGGCCCGGGCGATGGCGGCCACGGCGGCATCCGCCGCCAGCCCCTCGGGCAGGGCGAGGCGCGTGGCGAAGCGGGCGACGCTGCCCTCGCGCATGATGCCGGTGCGGGCCAGGTCCGCGGCGCCGATCAGGACGCGCGGGCCGATCTGGAAGGAGCCGGCGGCCACCCGGTCGGGCTCGGCGACGAGTTCCGCCTGGATCGGGAGGGTCGCCTCGCCGATCCGCACCTCGTCGCCGAGTTCGAGGCCGAGCCGGTCCAGCACACCCGGCGCCACGATCACCCCGCCGTCGAGGGCTTCGGCCAGGGGCAGCGGCGGCTCCGTCCGCACCTCGCCGTAGAGCGGATAGGCGCGGTCGACGGCCTTGAGCGCGACCGTGACCTCGTCGCCGCCATCGGCGCGCCGGAGGATGGTCGTCACGGTCACGACGTCGCTCGCCCGGGCACCCTCCGGGATCGCGGTGGCGCGCTCGGCTTCGTTCAGGGGCGCGGTCGAGGTGGAAAGCACGACGTCGCCGCCGAGCAGGATCGCCGCGTCGCGGTCGAGGGCTTCGAGCACGGCCTGACGCGCCGTGCCGACGGCGGCGAGCGTCGCGACGCCGAGGGCCAGCGCCACGACGATCCAGAGCAGATGCGGGCTGCCGCACAGATCGCGCCAGATCAGCCGCAGCGCCAGGGGCCAGCTCATGCCGCGGCCTCGCGGAAGGCCTTGTCGTCGGCGTGGAGGCGGCCGTCGGCCATCCGCACCTGCCGGTCGGCGCGCGCCGCGAGCCGGGGGTCGTGGGTGATCACGAGGAGCGTGGCGCCGGCCTCGCGCGGGAGCGCGAACAACAGGTCGGCCACGTCGTGGGCGGTGGCGCCATCGAGATTGCCGGTCGGCTCGTCGGCGAGGACCAGACGCGGGCCGGCGACCAGCGCGCGGGCCAGTGCTACCCGCTGCTGCTCGCCGCCGGAGAGCTGGCTCGGGCGATGGTGGGTGCGCGCCCCGAGCCCGACCCGCTCGAGCCAGGTCCGCGCCGCCTCCTCCGCGTCGCGCCGGCCGGCGAGTTCCAAGGGCACGGCGACGTTTTCGAGCGCCGTCAGGGTCGGGATGAGGTGGAACGATTGGAAGAGAATGCCCAGATGACGTCTGCGCCAGTCGGCCCGGGCGTTCTCGTCGAGGCTCGCCACGTCGGTGCCGTCGACCACGATCGCCCCCGACGTCGGGGGCTCGAGCCCGGCGATGACCGCGAGCAGGCTCGATTTGCCGGAGCCGGACGGGCCGACGATGGCGAGCGACGTTCCGGCCTCGACCTCGAGATCGATGCCGTTCAGGACGTCGACCGGTCCGCTCGGCGCCTGGAGGGTCAGCCGGACGTCACGAACTGCGATCAATGGAGCCACGATGCGATCCCGATGGTTTGGCCTGTCGTTCGCCCTTCTACTTGGGGCGCCCGCCGCACTCCTCAACCTGTCCGCCGCCACGGCCGCCGAGCCCGCCTGCCGGATCGCCTTCGTCGGCGACAGCCTGACGGCCGGGTTCGGGCTCGCGGCCGAGGATAGCTGGCCCGCGCGGATGGAGGCGCGGATGCGGGCGGAAGGCTTCGCGTGCACCGCCATCAACGCCGGGGTCAGCGGCGACACCACGGCCGGCGGCCGCGCCCGGCTGGGGTGGGTGCTGGCCGACCAGCCGAGCCACGTGGTGCTGGCGCTCGGCGCCAATGACGGCCTGCGCGCGCTGCCGGTGGACGACATGCAGGCCAATCTGGCGGCGATGCTGGCCGAGTTGGGCGAGCGGGAGATCCCCGTTCTGCTGGTCGGGATGCTCGCTCCGCCGAACATGGGCGCGGACTACGGCGCCCGCTACGAGGCGGCCTTCCGCGCGGTCGCCGAGGCGCACGACGTGGCCTTCTACCCGTTTCTGCTCGACGGGATCGCGGCGCAACCCGAGTTGAACCAGCCGGACGGCATCCACCCCAATGCCGACGGCGTGGCGCTGATGGTCGAGCGCATCTGGCCGACCTTCGAGGCCTGGCTCGAGGCGAGCGGGGCCGGCGCCTGAGCCGCGCCCGGGGGCAGGGTCGCCATGCCGGGCGCAGCGGCGTATGCTCCTCGCTCGAGATGCTCGGGACGCGAACCCATGGAGCGCAGGCTCGCCGCCATCCTCGCCGCCGACGTGGTCGGCTACAGCCGGCTGGTCGAGATCGACGAGGCGGATGCCCTGGACCGGCTGCGGCGCCTGCGGGCCGCCGTGCTCGATCCGGCGATCGCGCGGCACCGCGGCCGGGTGGTGAAGGTGCTCGGCGACGGGGTGCTCGCGGAGTTCGGCTCGGCGGTGGGCGCGATGCGCTGCGCCCTCGAGGTGCAGACGGGTCTCGCCGCCGACCCTTCGGCTCTACGCTTGCGGATCGGCGTGAACGTCGGCGACGTGGTGGTCGAGGGTGACGACCTCCTCGGCGACGGGATCAACGTGGCGGCCCGGCTGGAAACGCTGGCGGAACCGGGCGGGATCGCCCTCTCGGCAGCCGTCCACGAGCACGTGGTTGGGCGGATCGATGCCGTCTTCGAGGATGCGGGCAATTGCGCCCTCAAGAACATCGACCGGCCCGTGCACGTCTGGCGGTGGCGGCCGGAGGGGCTGCCGCGCGGTTCGGCGGAGACGATGCCGCTGGCCTTGCCGGACAAGCCGTCGATCGTGGTGCTGCCGTTCGACGATTTGTCCGGCGGCGGCGAGCACGCCTTTCTCGCCGACGGTATCGCCGAGGCGATCACCGCCACGCTGTCGCGGATCCGCAGCTTCTTCGTCATCGCCCGCAACTCGGCCTTCACCTACCGGGGTCAGGCCACCAACGTGCAGGAGATCGGCCGGGCGCTGGGCGTTGCCTACGTGCTCGAGGGCAGCGTGCAGCGCGCCGGGCCGCGGGTGCGCATCACCGTGCAGCTCGTCGAGACCGAGGGCGGCTCGCATCTCTGGGCCGAGAAGTACGACGGCAGCATCGAGGACGTGTTCGATCTGCAGGACCGCATCACCGAGCAGGTCGCGGGTGCGCTGCAGCCCTCCATCCGTCTGGCCGAGATCGCCCGCGTCCGGCGCAAGCGCCCGCAGGAATTGGGTGCCTACGACTACGCCATGCGCGCCATGCCGAGTGTCTGGGTCCTGGAAAAGGAGCAGGCCGCGCGCGCGCTGGAGTTGTTGGACGCGGCCCTCGAACTCGATCCCGACTACCCGCTCGCGCGGGCTCTGGCTGCTT
Organism: Pseudomonadota bacterium; assembly: GCA_048615135.1. Taxonomy (GTDB): domain Bacteria; phylum Pseudomonadota; class Alphaproteobacteria; order Geminicoccales; family Geminicoccaceae; genus RECO01. The sequence goes on along the minus strand of JBMCMJ010000015.1, from coordinate 12,010 downwards.
GGTGTTGGGCGCAGCGGGCGGTCTACAACTGGGTCGACGACATCGACGACGCCAAGAGCCGGGCGGTGCGCTTGGCCGAGCAGGCCGCCGGCGACGCCGCGGACGATCCGCTGATCCTCGCGATCCTGGGGGCGGTGCACACCTTCGCCCGCCACTACGGCACGGCGCGCGTTCTGCTCGATCGCGCGGTGACCCTCGATCCGAATGCAGCCTGGGCGCTCAGCCGGCTCGGCTGGTTGGAGGTCTACGCCGATCGTCCCGAGGCGGCGGAGCCGCATTTCCGCCGTGCGTTGCGGCTCAGTCCGCTCGATCCGATGAACTTCAACAACTACGTGGGCCTCGGCAGTGCCCGGCAGGTCGCGGGCGACGATGCCGGGGCGGCCGATCTGTTCCTGCGCGCCCTGGAAGAGCGGCCGAACGCGCACTGGATCCACCGCAACCTCGCGCCTGCGCTCTACGGCGCCGGCCGACGGGAGGAGGCGGAACGCTCGCTGGCGGTGGTTCGCGAGGCCTATCCGGGTCTCACCGCCAGCCAGTTCCGTCACGCCATGGTCTTCTCGCCCCGCGTGCTGGAGCGGATCTCGGCCCAGCTGGTCGCCCTCGGCCTGCCCGAGGCCTGAGGGTCGCGAGCCGGTTGCGGCGCGACCAATGTCCGTCGCGGCCGGCGCACCTTGGCCGTTGAGTTCTCGGGCGGCGACGCCAGGATACGGCAGCGGTCCGCGCGCCCCAACGACGCGGCGTGCGAAGGCGTTTCGGTTCCGGAGGAGGCACGATGTCGGACGTCCATCCCGTTCCCGCGGATTTCGCGGCACAGTCCCTTTGCGACGCGGCGAAATATCGGGAGATGTACCAGCGCTCCATCGACGATCCCGAGGGCTTCTGGGCGGAGCAGGCGGAGCGGCTGGACTGGTACCGTTTCCCGACCAAGATCAAGGACACGTCGTACACCGGTGACGTGCACATCCGTTGGTTCGAGGATGGCGAGCTCAACGTGTCGGTCAACTGCATCGACCGGCATTTGGCACGGCGGGCCGACCAGACGGCGATCATCTGGGAAGCGGACAACCCGGACTACGCCCAGCACATCACCTATGCCCAGCTCCACGAGCGGGTGTGCAAGCTCGCCAACGTCCTGAAGGCGCAGGGTGTCCGCAAGGGCGACCGGGTGACGATCTATTTGCCGATGATCCCGGAAGCGGCCTATGCGATGCTCGCCTGCGCGCGGATCGGCGCCATCCACTCGGTCGTGTTCGGCGGCTTCTCGCCCGACAGCCTCTCCGACCGCGTCAGCGACTGCGGCTCGAAGCTGATCATCACCTCGGATGGCGGCTATCGCGGCGGCAAGACGGTGCCGCTCAAGGCCAATTGCGACAAGGCGCTGGAGAAGGTCGGCGGCGGCGTGAAGGTGCTGGTGTTCCGCCACACCGGCCTGGACGTGCCGATGGTCGAGGGGCGCGACGTCGACGCCAGTGCGGCGATGCGCGAGGCCAGTGCCGAGTGCGAGCCGGAGCGGATCTACGCCGAGGACCCGCTGTTCATCCTCTACACCTCCGGCTCCACCGGCAAGCCGAAGGGCGTGCTGCACACGTCGGGCGGCTATCTGCTGTTTGCCGCGATGACCCACCAGTACGTGTTCGACTACAAGGAAGGCGATATCTACTGGTGCACGGCGGATGTCGGCTGGGTTACCGGGCACAGCTACATTGTCTACGGGCCGCTCGCCAACGGTGCCACCACGCTGATGTTCGAGGGCGTGCCGAACTATCCGAGCGTGTCGCGCTTCTGGGAGGTCGTCGACAAGCACCAGGTGACGATCTTCTATACCGCGCCGACCGCCATCCGCGCCCTGATGCAGAAGGGCGACGAGCCGGTGAAGCAGACCTCGCGCAAGTCGCTGCGGCTGTTGGGTTCGGTCGGCGAGCCGATCAATCCCGAGGCGTGGCGCTGGTACTACGACGTGGTGGGCGAGGGGCGCTGCCCGATCGTCGACACGTGGTGGCAGACCGAGACGGGCGGCATTCTGATCACGCCTTTGCCCGGTGCCATCGACCTCAAGCCCGGCTCGGCCACCTTGCCGTTTTTCGGCGTGAAGCCGGCGCTGGTCGACAACGACGGCCAGTTCCTGGAGGGGGCGACCGACGGCAATCTCGTCATCACCGACAGCTGGCCCGGCCAGATGCGCACCGTGTTCGGCGACCACGAGCGCTTCGTGCAGACGTACTTCTCGACCTTCAAGGGGATGTACTTCACCGGTGACGGGGCGCGACGCGACGCCGACGGCTATTACTGGATCACCGGGCGGGTCGACGACGTGATCAACGTCTCCGGCCACCGCATGGGCACGGCCGAGGTCGAGAGTTCGCTGGTGGCGCATCCGGCCGTGGCGGAGGCGGCCGTGGTGGGCTTCCCGCACGACATCAAAGGCCAGGGCATCTACTGCTACGTGACCCTGCAGGTCGGTGTGGAGCCCTCGGAGGAGCTGCGCCAGGACCTCGTCAAGCACGTGCGCAACGACATCGGCCCGATCGCCACGCCCGACTACATCCAGTGGGCGCCGGGGCTGCCCAAGACCCGTTCCGGCAAGATCATGCGCCGCATCCTGCGCAAGATCGCGGCCAACGAGCACGACCAGTTGGGCGACACCTCGACGCTTGCCGAGCCCGCCGTGGTCGACGAGTTGGTCGAAAACCGCATGCAGCGCTGAGGCGACGCGGGGCCGCCCTCCGCAACCGCATCATCCAAAGTCCGCGGCCAGGGCCGCGGTCGGGGGTTTCAGGGGGCCAAAAGCCCCCTGATCCTTTTTTGTTTCCTGTCTTTCGCCCGCCCTCTGGACGCCGCTTTCACCGCCCTCTACGCCACGGCAAACAACGGAGGGCGGGATGGCGGTCTTCACGAAGCCGGTGGTAGTGAGCGAGCGCGGGCTGGTGGTGGCGCAGAGCCGGGACGCTGCGGCGATCGGTGCCGGTGTTCTGGCAGCGGGCGGTAACGCGATCGACGCGGCGGTTGCCACCTCCCTGGCGCTCGGCGTGTTCGAGCCGTGGATGAGCGGGATCGGCGGCGGCTGCTCGGCGATCATCCAGCGGGCGCCGGATGCGGCACCTTTGGCCCTCGACGGCGGGATGCTGGCGCCGAAGGGCCTCGATCCGGCGGCCTATCCGCTGAGCGGGGCCACCGGCAGCGACCTGTTCGCCTGGCCGGGGGTGATCGACGACCGCAACGTGCAGGGTCCCTACAGCGTCGCGGTTCCCGGCCTCGTCGCAGCACTGGGGCTCGCCCACGAGCGCTTCGGGCGGCTGCCCTGGGCCGAGGTGGTGGCCCCTGCGGCCGCGGCTGCCGAGGCCGGGCATCGGGTAGACTGGTACTCGACCCTGATCGTCGCGACCGCCGCCGCCGACCTCGCCCGGCAGCCCGCGGCCGCCGCGCACTGGCTGCCCGGTGGCGTGCCGCCGTCGCCCGATTGGCGCAAGGGCGTGACGGTGCTCGACACGCGCCCGCTCGCCCACACCTATCGGCGCCTCGCGGCGGCCGGTTGGGAGGATTTCTACCGGGGCGAGTTGGCGGCGCGTTGGGTGGTAGAGGCGGCGGAGGCGGGGACGTGGCTGACCGCGGCCGACCTCGAGCCCTACACGGCAACGCTCGGCGAACCGCTCGGCTTCGACTACCGGGATGCCCGGGTCCACGGCATGGCGGGCCTGTTCGCCGGCGTGAGTCTGCAGGCGAGCCTTGCCACGCTGGAGCGGGTGTGGCCGGGCGGGGTGCTCGATGCCGCCGCCTACGGCGCCTATGCGGCGGCATTGGAAGCGGCGTACGGCGAGCGGCTCGCCCGCATGGGCCATGCGGCGGCGCCCGGCAACACGACGCATTTCTGCGTGATCGACGCCGACGGCATGATGGTCGCCTGGACGCAGACCCTGCTCTCGCTGTTCGGCAGCAAGGTGTTGCTGCCGGCGAGCGGTATCCTCCTCAACAACGGCGTGATGTGGTTCGATCCGCGGCCCGGCACGCCCAACGCGCTGGCCCCCGGGGCGAAGCCGCTCGCCAACATGTGTCCGACGCTGGTCGAGCGGGCCGACGGCAGCCGGATCGCGCTCGGGGCGTGCGGCGGACGGCGCATCCTGCCGGCGGTGGCGCAACTGGTGAGCTTCCTCGTGGACGGCGGGGACGATCTGGGCCGCGCGTTCGCCCGGCCGCGGCTGGACGTCAGCGGCGGCGACGTCGCGGTGCTCGATGCGCGGCTCGACGAGGCGGCGCGGGCGGCGGTCGCCGCGGTGATGCCGACGCAGGTGGTCGAGGAAGCGGTCTATCCGCCCCACTTCGCCATCCCCTCGGCGATCCTCCACGACCCGGCGAGCGGCCGGCGGACGGGGGCGAGTGCCGCCTGCCATCCCTGGGCCGGCGGCGTCGCCGAGCCGGGCTGAGCCGAGCGCTTGCGAGGCGCAGCCATGCGGCTATGGTCGTAGTCCGTGGGCGCCCAACTGTACCTTCGCCGGATGCGCCTTCGGAGGAGACACCCATGCGTCAAGCCAATGTGCTGCTCGCCGCCACTGCTTTGTTCGGCACCCTGGCCACGGCGGCCGTCGCCGAAACCACGCTTCGCGCGGTCATGCACTCGGATCTGAAGATCATCGATCCGATCTGGACCACGGCCTACATCACCCGCAACCACGGCTACATGGTCTACGACACGCTGCTCGCGACCGATGAAGAGGGCAACGTCCGCCCGCAGATGGCCGAAGGCTGGACCGTCTCCGACGACAAGCTGACCTACACCTTCAGCCTGCGCGAGGGGCTTCTGTTTCACGACGGCGAGCCGGTCACCTCGGCCGACGTAATCGCGTCGCTCGAGCGCTGGGGCAAGCGCGACGCCATGGGCCAGAAGCTGATGAGCTTCGTCGCCGCGATGAACGAGGTGGACGACCGCACCTTCGAGATCGTGCTGCGCGAGCCCTACGGCCTCGTCGAGCTGTCGATCGCCAAGCCCAGTTCCAACGTGCCGTTCATCATGCCGGCGCGGATCGCTTCGACGCCCGCCGACGAGCAGATCGAGGAGCCGATCGGCTCCGGGCCGTTCGTTTTCGACCAGGACGCGTGGGAGCCCGGCACCAAGGTCGTCTACCGCAAGTTCGAGGACTACCAGCCGCGCGAGGATGCCTCCTCCTGGGCGGCGGGGGCGAAAGTGGTCAACGTCGACACCGTCGAGTGGATCACCATGCCGGACGCGCAGACCGCGCTGAACGCGCTGATCACCGGCGAGATCGACTATGTCGAGCAGGTCGCCCACGATCTGTTGCCGATCCTGGAGGGCGAGCCCGACATCGAGATCGTCAACATCAATCCGCTCGGTAACCAGTACATGTGGCGGATGAACTGGCTGCATCCGCCGTTCGACGACGTGCGCGTGCGCCGTGCGGCACTCGCGTCCTTGAACCAGAAGGCGTTTCTCGACGCGGTGATCGGCAATCCCGACTATTACCTGGAGTGCCCGGCGATGTTCGGCTGCGACACGCCGTTCGCCACCGAGGCCGGGGCCGACATCGTCATGAGCTCCGACTTCGAGCTGTCGAAGGCGTTGCTGGCCGAGGCCGGCTACGACGGCACGCCGGTGGTGCTCATGCACTCGACCGACCTGCAGGTGCTCACCAACCTCGCGCCGGTGGCGGCGCAGTTGCTGCGCCAGGGCGGCTTCACCGTCGACATGCAGTCGATGGACTGGCAGACGCTCGTCTCCCGCCGGGCCCGCAAGGAGGCACCGGACGACGGCGGCTGGAACGCCTTCATGACCTCGTGGGTCGCGGCCGACATCCTGAACCCGATCGCCGCCGCGGGCTTCACCGCCACCGGCGAGGACGCCTGGTTCGGCTGGCCCGAGGACGACGAGCTGGAAGAGATGCGCGACGCCTTCGCCACCACCACCGATCCCGCGGAGCAGCGCGAACTGGCCATCGCCATTCAGGAGCGCGCGATGGAGATCGGCACGCACATGCACGCCGGGCAGTACTTCGTCCCGGCCGCCGTCCGCAGCGACCGCGTGGCCGGCATCCTGCAGGCACCGGCGCCGTTCTTCTGGAACCTCACCAAGACGGACGGCTGAGGCGCGGCCCTCGATGCTCGGTTTTCTGCTGCGACGGATCGCTGCCACCATCCCCGTGCTGGTGATGGTGGCGGTGTTCGTCTTCTTGATGCTGCGGCTGACGCCGGGTGACCCGGCGGCGATCATCGCCGGCGACAATGCGAGCCCGCAGCAGATCGCCGAGATTCGCGAGCGGTTGGGCCTCGACGAGCCCCTGCTGGTCCAGTTCGGCATCTGGAGCGGCAACCTCTTGCAGGGGGACCTCGGCCAGTCGTTCTTCTTCCGCCAGCCGGTCACCTCGCTGATCGCGCAGCGGATCGAGCCGACCTTCTCCCTGGCGTTGGTGACCATCGTTGCCACCGTGCTGATCGCCGTCCCGCTCGGCACGCTCGCCGCCTACCGCCATGGCGGCTGGCTCGACAAGCTGGTGATGGGCTTTTCGGTCGCGGGCTTCTCCGTGCCGGTGTTCGTCGTCGGCTACGCCCTGATCTACGTGTTCGCGGTCGAACTCCGCTGGCTGCCGGTGCAGGGCTTCGTCAGCATCCGCGAAGGTGTCTGGCCGTTCTTCGAGCGGATGATCATGCCGGCGACCGCACTCGCCGTGATCTACATCGCGCTCATCGCGCGGATCACCCGTGCCAGCGTGCTGGAGGTGCTGGGGGAGGACTACGTGCGCACGGCCCGCGCCAAGGGGCAGGGCGAGCTGAAGGTCGTCTTGCACCACGCGCTGCGCAACGCGGCCGTGCCGATCGTCACCGTCATCGGTGTCGGCATCGCGCTCTTGATCGGCGGGGTGGTCGTCACCGAGAGCGTGTTCAACATTCCGGGCCTCGGCAGGCTCACGGTCGACGCCGTCCTCGCCCGCGATTATCCGACCATCCAGGGCGTGATCCTGCTGTTCTCGTTCCTCTACGTGCTCGTCAACCTCTTGATCGACCTGCTCTATCTCGTGCTCGATCCGAGGATTCGCTATTGAGCGCCGCGGCTGCTCGTCCCGGCGTCGCGCGGGCGCTGCTCGCCCATGGCAGCGTGCGCCTCGGCGGCGCCATCCTCTTGATCATCGCCCTCGTGGGCCTGCTGGCCCCGCTCTTGGCCCCGCTCGACCCGGCGCAGATCGACCCGACGATGCGGAACAAGCTGCCGGGCTTCACCGCCGAGCGGCTGTTGCCCGACGGCAGTATGGCGACCGTCACCCATTGGCTCGGCACCGACCAACTCGGCCGCGACCTGCTGTCGCGGGTGATCTACGGCGCGCGGGTCTCGCTGGTGGTCGGTCTGACGGTCGCCGTCATCGCCGTGGCGCTCGGCCTCTTCATCGGTCTTGTTGCCGGCTACGTCCGCTGGTTGGACGGGGCGTTCATGCGGGTGATGGACGGGCTCATGGCGATCCCGCCGATCCTGCTCGCCCTGGCGCTCGTGGCGCTGTGGGGAGCCGGGCTCGTCACCGTGATCCTCGCGGTCGCCATTCCCGAAGTGCCGCGGGTGGTGCGGCTGGTGCGCTCGGTCGTGCTGTCGGTCCGGGAAGAGCCCTATGTCGAGGCGGCGATCTCGGTCGGCACGCCGACGCCCCTGATCCTCACCCGCCACGTGCTGCCCAACACGGTGGCGCCCTTGATCGTCCAGGGGACCTATGTCTGCGCGTCGGCGATCCTGGTCGAGGCGATCCTCAGCTTTCTCGGCGTCGGCATCCCGACCGACATTCCCACCTGGGGCAACATCATGGCCGAGGGGCGGCTGCTGTTCCGGGTGTTCCCCCACAACATCCTTTTCCCGGGCATTCTTCTGGCCCTCACGGTGCTGGCGGTGAACATGATGGGCGACGGCATGCGCGACACCCTCGATCCCAAGCTGGCCCGCCGGGTCTGATGGACGCGCGGCCCATTCTCGAGGTCGACCGGCTGGCGGTGGCGCTGCCCCAGGGCGCCGATCGGCCGCACGCCGTCGAGGATCTGAGCCTGACGGTGAACCGCGGCGAGATCGTCTGCGTGGTCGGCGAAAGCGGCTCCGGCAAGTCGGTCACCGCCTACAGCGTCATGGGGCTCCTGCCGCCGGGCCAGCTCGTGCCGGTCGCGGGCTCCATCCGGCTGGAGGGCGAGGAGATCCTCGGCGCCAAGCCGCGCCGCCTGCGCGAACTCCGCGGCGACCGCATGGCCATGGTGTTCCAGGAGCCGATGACGGCGCTCAACCCTGTCGTGCGCTGCGGCGATCAGATCGACGAGGTGCTGCGTCTGCACACGCGGCTCGACAAGACCCAGCGCGACGCGCGCATCCAGGACATCCTGGCCCAGGTCCATCTGCCCGACCCGCCGCGCATCGCCCGGTCCTTCCCCCATCAACTCTCGGGCGGCCAGCGCCAGCGGATCATGATCGCCATGGCGCTGGTGCTGAAGCCGGCGCTCTTGATCTGCGACGAGCCGACCACGGCGCTGGACGTCACCACCCAGGCGCAGATCCTCCGCCTGATCCGCGAATTGCAGGCGGCGCACGGCACCGGCGTGCTGTTCATCACCCACGACTTCGGCGTGGTCGCCGAGATCGCGCACCGGGTGGTGGTGATGGAAAAGGGCCGCGTGGTCGAGACCGGCACGACCGAACAGATCCTGACCCGGCCCGAGCATCCCTACACCCGGATGCTGATCGACGCGGTGCCGACCCTCGAGCCGCATCCCAACCGCAATCGCGGCGGCCAGCCGGTGCTCACCACCGAGCGGCTGGCCAAGACCTACACCTCGCGTAGCTTCTTCGGGCGCGGGCACGAGGTCCATGCGCTCAAGGGGGTCGATCTCCGGGTCGACGCCGGGGAGATCGTCGGCATCGTCGGCGAGAGCGGTTCCGGCAAGTCGACGGTCGCCCGCTGCATCGCGCGGCTGATCGAGCCGACCGGCGGGATCGTCCGCCTGCGCGACGCCGACCTCGCGCACCTGAAGGGGGGCGACCTGCGCCGCCACCGCCGGCGGGTGCAGATCGTCTTCCAGGACCCCTACCGCTCGCTGAACCCGCGCCGGACCGTCGGCGCCTCGTTGATCGAGGGACCGATCAACTATGGCGAGAGCCCCGAGGCGGCGATGGCCAAGGCCCGCGAACTGCTCGGCTTCGTCGGCGTCGACCCCAACGCGGTCGAGCGCTACCCGCACCAGTTCTCGGGCGGCCAGCGCCAGCGCATCTGCATCGCCCGTGCCTTGATCCTGGAGCCCGAACTGCTGATCGCCGACGAGGCGGTTTCCGCCCTCGACGTGTCGGTGCAGGCGCAGGTGCTCCGGCTGCTCGAGACCATCCGCGAGCGCCTCGGCTTGGCCGTTCTGTTCATCACCCACGACTTGCGCGTGGCGGCCCAGCTGTGCGACAGGATTTTCGTCATGAAGAACGGCGAAGTGGTGGAGACCGGGCCGACGGTCGAAGTCTTCGCCGCTCCACAACACCCCTATACGCGGGAATTGTTCGATGCGGCACCGGGCCGGGCGTGGCGGTTCGCCAAGCTGGCTTCCTGAAGTCCTCGGTCTTTTCCTCCTGCTCGTCCTCCTGCTCGCACCGGCGGCCCGTGCCGCCGACTTCGCCGAAGCGCTGGGTCGGCTGGAAGCGCACTACGCCGAGCGGCTGCCGGGGGCAGCGTTCACGCCGGTGGCCGAGGCCGTCGACGACTGCGGTGACGCCCACTACCTCCGCACCGACGCTCTCCGGCGGCCGGCAGCCGGCCCCCTGGTGTTCGATCACGGTGAGGTCCGCAAGGATGCCATCCTCTTGTTCCACGGGCTCAGCGACAGCCCCTGGTTCATGTGCGGCATCGCGCAGCGCCTCCACGACGCGGGCGCCAACGTCGTCGTCGCCCTGTTGACCGGGCACGGACGCACCGAGCCGTTCCCGGAAGTCCATCGTGACGACCTGATCGGGGCCTGGGAGGAGGACGCCCGCGCCGCCTTGGCCTTCGCCCGGACGCGAGGCGATCGCGTCTCGATCGGCGGCATGTCGCTCGGCGGGGTGCTTGCCGTTCGCACCTGGACCCTGGCGCCCGCGGACGTGTCGGGCGGCGTCATGTTGTTCTCCGCGGCTTTCGACTTTTCGCCGGGCCTCCGGCTCGCCGCACGCTGTGTCGGCACCGCGGACGAGCGTCGGGCGTGGTGGACGATCGCACGGCGCACGTGCCACGCGCTGTTGGCCGACGGTGCCCGTTGGTGGGAGCGCGACGTCGCGTGGACGGCGGGCAACCCGTATCGCAACTTCTTTTCGGCCTATGCGGCCCTCAAGCTCGGCGAGTTGCGACGCACGACCCTGGCGGCGCTCGCCGCGCGCCCGCTGGACGTGCCGCTGCTGGTGGCGCACTCGGTGGCCGACACCGTGTCGCCGATCGCCGGTGTGGAGGGCGTGATCGCGGGGCATCTCCACCCGGACCGCGTCTCGCGCGTCACCATCGACGACGAACGGCCGGAGAACTGCCGGGTGCTGCAGAGCGACTGCGTGCGCCCGGCGCCGGTCGTGGCCGCGTGTGGCCTCCCCCACGCCAGCCTGACGCTGGCGGTGCCGATCCGCGAGGCTCTGAGCGGGGCCGTGTGCGAGGTGGCGAACCCGCGCTTCGACACCGTTGCCGACGCGGCGGTGGCGTTCGTGCGGGCCCTGCCGCCTCCCGCCGTCCCTTGACGTGGGTGCCGGCTCGGCGCACCAAACCGGCCAACCGAGGACGAACCGGCTGGGGAGCGGCGCGATGCACGACCTGAACCCGAAGCAGCAGGAACTGAAGGCCCGCGCCGCGGCACTGGCCGCCGAGGTCGTGGCCCCCCAGGCGGCCGAAACCGACCGGACCGAGGCCTATCCCTGGCCCGTGGTGCGCGCCCTCGCCGACGCCGGGTTCATGGGCATGACCATCCCCAAGGCCCTCGGCGGGCCCGGTCTCGGCTTTCTCGAGGTCTGCCTCGTGGTCGAGGAAATGGCCAAGGCCTGCTGCACCTCCGGGCGGATCGTCGTCGACAGCAATCTCGGCGCCCTCGGCGCCGTCATGCGCTACGGCAACGAGGCCATGCGGCACCTCTGGGCGGAGCGGGTGCTGGCCGGCGACAAGCCCGCCATCTGCATCACCGAGCCCGAGGCCGGCAGCGACGCCGGCTCGATGACCACCACCGCCGAGCGGCGGGGTGACCGCTGGGTGTTGAACGGCACCAAGCACTGGATCACCGGCGGCGGCGTGTCCCAACTGCACCTGATCTTCGCCAAGGTGGTGGAAGAGGGCGAGACGAAGGGCATCGCCGGGTTCGTCGCGCTCGAGGGCGAGGAGGGCCTCGTCGTCGGCACCCGCGAGCCCGCCATGGGTGCGCGCGGCCTGCCCGAGACCCAGCTGCACTGCCGGGACCTGGTGCTGTCCGAAGAACGCATGGTCGTTCCGCCCGAGGGCCCGAAGGTCGGGCTGAAGCGGCTGCTCGATGCCTACAACGGCCAGCGGGTGGGCGCTGCGACCGTGGCGCTCGGGGTCGCCCGCGGTGCGTTCGAGGACGCGCTCGCCTACACCCAGCAGCGCCGCCAATTCGGCCGCGAGATCGCCGAGTTCCAGGGGCTGCGCTGGATCATCGCCGACATGGCGACCGCGGTCGATGCCTCGCGCCTGTTGATCCACCACGCCGCGCGCAGCAACGGCGCCAACGGTTTTCCCGATCCGCGCCTCGCGGCGCAGGCCAAGGTGTTCGCTGCCGAAGCGGCCATCAAGGTCACCAACGACGCGCTGCAGCTCGCGGGCTCGTATGGCTATTCCCGCAACAACCCGTTCGAGCGGCGGGTGCGCGACGCGCGGATGTTCGCCATCGCGGGCGGCACGGCCCAGGTGCTCCGGAACCTCGTCGCCGATCGGGTGCTGAAGGCGCATCGCCCGGAGGAGCCCCTGCGCCAAGCCGGCTGAACCGGCTCTAGTGCAGCGACGCATTCGATGGATTCGGTCGTCGGGCAGAACAAGCAGAACAA
>JBMCMJ010000014.1:0-18909 GCA_048615135.1 Pseudomonadota bacterium | reverse complement strand
CAGAAGGCAGAATCAAGGCAGGGGGCTTTTGGCCCCCTGACCCCCGGCTGACGGCAGAGCCGTCAGCACTTGGTAGCCATGACAACGCCATCCCGAACAACCTAAGTGGCGACGGCAAAGCCGTCGCCGGGGGGCGCGGGGGGACCATAAAGTCCCCCCGATCCTTCCGAATGCGTCATTGCCCTAGGGTTCGGCCCGGCAGACGCCGCGTTCTTCCTCGGTCGCGGCACAACGCCAGACCCGACCGAGGCTCGCGCTCGGGGTGAAGGCGTCGGCCGGCGGGGTGACGGGGGCGAGGCCTTGGTCGAGCAGCCGCACCATGCCGCCTTCGACGTGGGCCACGCGCTCGAAGCCCTGTTGTTCGAGGAACGGTTTGACGGCACCGGTCCGGTTGCCGGTCCGGCAGACCAGCAGCACGGGGGTGTCGGGGTCGATCTCGCGGTGCAATCGTTCGAGGAAGGTTGCCGCGTCGTAGCCGCCGCGCTCGTCGAAGAAGGTCATCAGCAGCGCGCCTTCGATCACCCCGGTCTCGCGCCATTCGCCGGGGGTGCGAATATCGATGACGACGGGGACGGGCTCGGCTGCGAGCGGACCGGCGAACGTCGAGCCGAGCCACGCGGCGACGGCGAGGATGCGGACAGCTTGGCGCATGAGCGATCGATTCCTTTGGTGCGAGCCGTGCGAGAGTTTGTGGGTGGATGGCACGTCCGACAAGACGGGCGGTTTCCTGCGGTTCGAGGGATACGGGCAAAATTTGTCATAATATCGCTTCCCGGATGTTAGTGTTCCGCGAGGTCAATCCCCTGCAGCCCGGGACGCGGCCTCGGTGCGGGCCAGACGGGAGTCGCGCGCCAGCGTGCCGATCAGCCAAGCGCCGATCATCAAGAGCAACGACGCGACGCCGAAGGTCGTCGTGAAGCTGCCGATCAGGCCGTAGGCGATAGCGAACGCGCTCGGCCCGACGATCGTGCCGACGAACACCACGGTCATCGCGCCACCGGTCGCCTGCCCGGCGCCGGCATGGCCGGCGATCCGCGCGACCTCGGCCACATAGACCCCGTTCCAGCCGATCGCGGTGAAGCCGAGCACCACCAGGATCGCCGGTACGACCTCGGGCGGCAGCCACGACGCGAAGCCGAGCGCGAGGCACGCCGCGGCGCTCGTGATCGCGGTGAGCGAAAGCGTGCGCGGCCCGCCGAGCCAGCGGTCGGCAACCGTCCCCCAGACGAGCCGCCCGACCACCCCCGCCGCCTGGACGAGCGCCAGCACGGCGCCGGCCGCGACCAGCCCGAAGGCGAACTCCTCGACCAGCAGGGTCACCGTGTAGCCCATGATCATCAGTTGCACGGCGGAGAACGTCAGGCAGGCCACCACCAAGCGACGCAGGTCCCGCGTCCGCCACACCAATTGCAGGGCGGCGAACGGCCTAGCAGCCAGCCGGTGGGACGGGTTCCGGTCGGCATCTTTGGCCGCGCGCAGGAACTGGATGGCCGCAAGCAAACCGAGGCAGCCCAGCGCGCCCACGACGAGCGCCGTCCGCCAGCCGGCGGTCACCGTGATGGCCGGGATGACCAGGCCCGCGAGCATCGCCCCGAGCGGCACGCCGGTCTGCTTGATCGAGAAGACCAGATTGCGGTTGCGCTCGGTCGTCGCCCTCGCCAGCAGATGCGCGGCAGCCGGATTGGTCAGCCCGTAGCCGGCCCCGATCACGAGCGAGCCCAGCACGATGACGGGCGCCGACGGCACGGCCGCCAGGGTCAGGCCCGTGGCCGCAAAGGCCAGCGCCACCTGCATCGCCCGGATGGCACCGAATCTCGCCACCGCATCGCCCGCGACCAGCGAGCACAGGACCGCCGTGACGTAGACGGTGGTGATCTGATAGCCGACGAGGCCCGCATCGAGGCCGAGATCCGCCGCGAGCGCGGGCCCTACCGCCGCGATCGCCAGCATGGCCATGGCCAGGAGCGCCTGCACCGCGGTGCAGGCCGCGAGGATCGGCCCCACGCCCAGCTTGCGCTCTCCCTCGGCCGAAATGTTGCCTGCCACGCCCGTTTCCGCCCCTTCTCCCGCCATCCTCTCCGACGCTCCGGCGCGGGCGACAAGGTTCATCGACGCAAGGCCGCCGCCCGTGTCCGGCGGCAGCCGGAGGTGCCTGGACGGTATCGCGACATCGTGTCATGGGCGAGGTTGCGTTCGAACCGTGCTCTGTGGTTCCTGGCGACCCGCAACCCTCCGAGGACCGCGACCCTTGTCGATCCCCCTGATCCAGCAGATCCGCGTCGGCGGCTACATCCTCGCCCAGAAGCTGCGCGGCCGGCAGCGCTACCCCCTCGTGCTGATGCTCGAGCCCCTGTTCCGCTGCAATCTGGCCTGCGCCGGCTGCGGCAAGATCGACTATCCCAAGCCGATCCTCGATCGGCACTTGAGCGTCGCCGACTGCCTCGAGGCCGTCGACGAATGCGGCGCCCCGATCGTGTCGATCCCCGGTGGCGAACCGCTGCTCCATCCGGGGATCAAGGACATCGTGGCGGGCATCGTCGCCCGCAAGAAATTCGTCTACCTCTGCACCAATGCGCTGCTGTTGGAAAAGAAGCTCGATCTCTTCCAACCGAGCGTCTACCTGACCTTTTCCGTCCACCTCGACGGCCTGAAGGAAGAGCACGACAAGTCGGTCTGCCAGGATGGCGTCTTCGAGCGGGCGGTCCGGGCGATCGAAGCGGCGCGGGACCGCGGCTTTCGCGTCACCATCAATTGCACCCTGTTCAACAACGCGGATGCGGAGCGGGTGGCCGCTTTCTTCGACTACTGCTCGACGCTCGGCGTCGAAGGCATCACCGTGTCGCCCGGCTACGCCTACGAGCGCGCGCCCGATCAGCAGCACTTCCTCAACCGCAACCAGACCCGCACCCTGTTCCGCGACGTGTTCCGCCGTGGCAAGGGCAAGAAGTGGGTGTTCAACCAGTCCTCGCTGTACCTCGACTTTCTCGCCGGCAACCAGGACTACCACTGCACGCCTTGGGGCAATCCCACCCGCAACATCTTCGGCTGGCAGCGCCCCTGTTATCTGCTCGGCGAGGGCTATGCGGCGAGCTTCAGGGAGTTGATGGAGACGACCGACTGGGACCGCTACGGCACCGGCGCCTACGAGAAGTGTGCCGACTGCATGGTCCATTGCGGCTACGAGCCCACGTCGGTGAACGACACCATTGCCCGCCCTTGGAAGGCCCTGAAGGTGTCACTGTTCGGCATCGAGACCGAGCGGCCGATGGTGCCCGACATCGACCTCTCCCAGCAGCGACCGGCCGAATACGTGTTCGAGCAGCATGTTCAGCAGGCGCTAGAGAAGCCCCTGCCCGGCGAGACGCGCGAGCGTCGCCGCCGCGCGTCTTAGGCTCGCCTCGGCCGCACGCGCGTCGCGCGCCGTCCGCCAGACCAGGGGCCACTCCCGGGGGCGACCGGTCAGGGCGGCACAGATCGCGAGCGGCTTCAGCCGGCCCGCGTCGTCGACGGCGACCCGGGCCACGTGCGGCAGTCGGCGCCGGGCAGGATCGACGATCGCCCGCACCACACGGACCGGCACGCCCGCTTCGCCCGCGACGCGGGCAACGGCAAAGCTTTCCATGTCGACGGCGGCAAATCCACGCGCCGCCGCGTCGATCTTCGCGTCGATCTCGACCAACGGTGTCCGGACCCCGAGCAGTCGACCGCCGCTCGCCTCGAGCCGCGCGCGGAGGTCGTCCTGCTGCAAGCGAATCGAGGTGTCGCCGTCCCCCACCGTATCGGGAACGACCAGATCACCCGGCCGCAGGGCCGGATCGAGGGCACCGGCCGTCCCGAAGGCCACCAGCAACTCGGCACCCGAGGCGACGAGGTGCTCCGCCGCCCGTGTGGCGGCCTCCGGGCCCATGGCGACCGCCAACAAGGGCATCGGCGCGTAGCCATGGCCCCAGCCCCGCACGAGGCTGCGCCGCTCGCGCTCCAGGCCCAAAACGACGCCGATGCCGAGCCCCGCCATCGGTCCGTCTCAGATGCCGAAGGTGACCTCGCCGGCATTGCTGCGGACGAGGTTGCGGTAGCGGGCCAGCGCCCAGAGCGGAAAGACGTGCCGGTAGCCGTGGTAGCGGAGATAGAAGATCCGCGGGAAGCCCACCGCCGTGTACCAGGGCTCCTCCCATTCCGAGCCCTCGCGCGGGTGCTCGACCAGAAACCGAACGCCCTTGGCGACCGCCGGATCGTCGGTGGCGCCGGCGGCCATCAGCCCCATCAGCGCCCAGGCCGTCTGGGACGGCGTGGAGGCCTTGGCCTCGCCCCGATGCTCGGCCCAGTAGGTCGACCCGTCCTCGCCCCAGCCGCCATCGGGTCGTTGGTGCGCGCGCAGATAGGCGACGGCGCGCTGCACTTCCGGCGCATCCTTCGGCACCCCCAATGCGTTGAGCGCGCTCAGGACCGACCACGTCCCGTAGACGTAGTTGGTACCCCAACGACCGTACCAGCTGCCGTCGGCCTCCTGCTCGCGCCGCAGATAGTCGAGACCGCGCGCCACGCCGGGATGGTTCGTGTCGTAGCCGATCTGGGCAAGAAAGCCGAGACAGCGCGCCGTGACGTCGGCCGTCGGCGGATCGAGCAACGCGCCGTGATCGGCAAACGGGATGTGGTTGAGATAGTAGCGAGTGTTGTCGGCATCGAAGGCGCCCCATCCGCCATTGGCGCTCTGCAGGCCGAGGACCCATTCCGCGGCCCGGCGGATCGCCTCGTCGTTGGCGGGGTTCTTCGCCCGGTCGAGGGCCATGCCGATCAGGGCCGTGTCGTCGATGTCCGGGTAGTGCGCGTTCTCGTACTCGAACGCCCAGCCGCCCGGTCGCACGTTCGGCCGCTGCACGGCCCAATCGCCCTTCACGTCGAGGATCTGCTTGGCCCGCAGCCAGGCTTGGCCGCGCTCGTCGATCCGGCCGCCCGCCTCCGCCAGGGCATGGAGGCTCAACGCCGTGTCCCAGACCGGCGAGACACAGGGCTGGCAGAACCGCCGCCCCTGGTCGTCGACGGTGACGAGCTTGCGCACCGCGCGCATGGCGAGCGCCCGCTCGGGGTGATCGGGCCCCTGCCCCAGTGCGGCGAACGCCATCACGGTGTTGGCCATGGCCGGGAAGATCGCGCCGAGGCCTTCCTCGCCGTTCAGCCGCTCGCGGATGAACGCCACGGCACGGTCGATTGCCCGCCGCCGCAGCCGCCGGGAGAAGCGCGGCTCGACCGCTTTCAACAGCCGATCGAGCAGCAGGAACGCGGCGCCGATCCGGCTACCCGTCGGGTTGCGCAGATAGTCGCGTTCGGCCTCGGGGGGCACGGTGAACAGTTCGCGGATGTCGCACCCGCGGGGATTGCGGGCGGCCGGGCGCAGCGCCGCGATGATCAGCAAAGGCGCGATCACGGTCCGCGACCAGTAGGAGAACGCCCACATATTGGCCGGAAACCAGCGCGGCATCAGCATCAGTTCGACCGGCATGGTCGGCACCGCACGCCAGGGCACCTGCTCGAACAGCGCCAGCGCATAGAGCGTGAACACGTTGGCGCGGGCAGCCCCGCCATGCGCCAGGATGGCCGTGCGCGCCCGTACCATGTGCGGCGCATCGATGTCGTCGCCGACCAGCTTGAGCGCGTAGTAGGCCTTGATGCTGGCGCTCAGGTTGAAGTCGCCGCCGTGGAACAGGGGCCAGCCGCCGTGCTCACCCTGCAGGCCGCGCACATAGGTCGCGAGATCGGCCTCGAGCTCGTCGTCGATTTCGCCGAGGAAATGCTCCAGCAGGATGTATTCGGAGCTGATGGTCGCATCGGCCTCCAGCGGAAAGACCCAATGGCCGTCGTCCTGCTGCCGCCGCTCCAGGGCCTGCGCCGCGTCGTCGACGACGGCGTCGACCTTTTGCAGGAGTTCGTTCGTCGATCGTTCCAACAAAAAACGGGACCCTTCGAGATAGACGGACGTCACGCGAGCGAAGCAGCCGACCGCGCCTCGTTATGCTGCACCGCACGCATCGTCCCGCTGACTAGCAGCCGCGCGGCCTGCTCGCCACTGCGAACGGCGCCCTCCAGGGTTGCCGGCAACCCGGTTGCGGTCCAGTCCCCGGCGAGGGCGAGGTTCGCCCAAGCGGTGCGGCTCGGCCAGCGGGCGGCGGCCGCGACCGGGGACTGCAGCGGTGTGGCACGCTTCTCCTTGACGATCCGGTACGGCGGCAGATCGCGCAGCTCCAGATCGAGCGCGCGCTGCACCTCGCCCCACAACCGCTCGGCGAGCTGTTCCGGCGGTCGGTCGATCACCGCATCGGCCGCACTCACGGTGACCGCAGCCACGTCGTCGCGACGGAAGATCCATTGGGCGAGCCCGCCGACCACGCCCAACAGCGACGGCAGCGCCACCCGCTCGCTCGCCGGCAGGCGGAAATGCGCGTTCAGGATCGCGGTGTAGGCGTCGGGTGCGGCCAGCCCCGGCACCAGCGCTGCGGTCGTCCAGGGCGGCGTGGCGACGACCACCGCATCGTCCGCGCCGAGCGCTACCCAGGCTCCGGCGACGCGCAACGCGGTCACCCGGCCTTCGGCGAACCCGAGGGTCTCGACGCGGGCCCCGAGCCGCACTTCGGCCCCGTGCGCCCGCAGCCAGTCCACGGCCGGCTCGATCAGGGCGTCACCCAGACCCGTGCGCGCGAGCCAGGGCCGACACTGCCCGGCACCGCGGGCAAAGGTCTCGAGCAGCACCGGCCGCAGGAGCCGGGCGGAGCCGATGGCCGGATCGCAATTGAGCACCCCGACCGCGAGCGGCTCCCAGAACCGGCGATAGGCCGGATCATCGCTCGCCAGCACGTCCGCAACGGTCGCCCGCCGGTCGGCCAGCAGCAGGCGGAACCCCGCGAGCACGGCCGCGAGGCTCGCCCCCTTCGGCCGGCGATCGCCGCTCAATACCCACCAGGGCAACGGGCCCCCGTTGGGCCGGACCGTCCAGCGCTCGCCTCCCTCCAGGTCGACGAAGGGGAAACGGGCCGGCAGTTCGACCATGCGGTCCTCGGACCCGATCCGGCGCAGATAGGTTCGGACCGCACGGTTGCCGGAGAGGAGCAGGTGGTTGCCGTTGTCGATGCGTCGCTCCAGGGCGGCGTCGTCGAAGGAGCGGCAGCGCCCACCGGCGTGCCGCGCCATTTCCCAAAGGACGACGCCTGCACCCCGTTCGACCGCCGAGGTCGCGGCGGCGAGCCCTGCGAGGCCCGCCCCCACCACGTGGAGCGTGCCCATCAAACGTCACCGAAGGCGGAGCGAAGCGCGATCCAAAGGCGCAGCCGCTTGCTCGTCCGCACCGGAACGCGGGGCGCCGCCCATCCCCGGGCGCGCAACCGATCGAAGGTGCACCGATAGACGGCCATCATCATCCGCGCCGGGCGGATGCGCCGGGCATCGCACGCGCTGATCGCCTCCGCCGCTTCGTCGTAGGCACGCATCGCATCATCGGCGAGCGTGGTGCAGACGACCGCGAGACCCGGGTGGTCCAGCGCCGCCGAAGGCTCCAGCGGCACGCCTTCGGCGAGGAGCAACTCATGCGGCAGGTAGAGGCGGCCGAGCCGAGCGTCCTCGTCGACGTCGCGCAGGATGTTGGTGAGTTGGAGCGCACGGCCGAGCGGGTCGGCGACCGCCCTGCCCCGCGCTCCCGGCTCGCCGAAGACGGGAACGCACAGACGGCCGACCGCACTCGCCACCCGATCGCAGTAGAGATCGAGGTCGGCGCGCGACGGAGCGACGATCGGCCCGGTCGCGTCCATTTCCATCCCATCGACGATCGCCTCGAAATCCGCGCGCTCCAGGCCGTACCGTTCGACACCGCACGCGAGCACACGGGTGATCGCCCGGTTGGGCCGACCGGCATAAAGGGCGCTGATTTCCTCCCGCCAGCCCTGCAATTCGGCCTGCTTGTGTTCCGGACTGTCCACGTCGTCGGCGATGTCGTCGACCTCGCGGCAAAAGGCGTAGATGGCGAAGACGATCCGCCGCCGCGGTCGCGGCAAAAGACGCATCGCCCAGAAGAACGAACTGCCGGCCGCCGCGACGGCGCGCTCGACGTGCAGTCGATCGAGCGCGGTCGGCTCCAGCGACGAGGCCAGGGTCATGCCGTCTCCGATCGGCGTAGCCGGGTGTGTCCGCCGGCAGTCAGCCCGCCCGCATCGGTGGCGTCAAGGGGGGCGGTAGGCCAGCACTGGCTAGGCGGCATAGCGACGACCATGCCAGGCCGGACCCTGCCCCTGCGCATGCCGCCACGCCGAGAGCAGCGTCATGCCCATATAGGCGACTGCCGCGGCAGGCAGACCCAGCACCCAAGGCCACGGCAGTCCGTAGGCCGCGACCATCGGCCGATAGCTCCAGAGCATCAGGCCCACGGCCGCCAGAGCAAGGAGCCGGGCCACGCCCTCGCCAATCACGAGCAGCAGCACCGGCGCGACGAAGACGAGGCCGAGGCCCACGAGTGCGCCAACGAGCCGCAGCCAGGAATGACGCAGTTCGGTGAAGGCGGTCCGCGCCACCATCTCGACGAAACCGCGCCAATCGTAACGCCGGAGACTCCGGCTGCGATGGGTCGTCGCCAACCAGAGCCGCCCGCCCTGCCCCTTGATCAGCGCCGCGAGGGCCACGTCGTCGATCAGCCGGTCGGCGATGGCCGCGAACCCGCCCGCCGCGTCGAGCGCTCGGGTCCGCACGAGAACGCAGCCGCCGGCCGCGGCCGCGGTCGACCGCGCCGGATCGTTCACCGCATCGAACGGATAGAGCAGTTGAAAGAAGTAGACGAAGGCCGGTGCGAGCCAGCGCTCGGCGGCGCTCGCCGTCGACAGCCGGACCATCAGCGAGGCGAGATCGAGGTCGCGCGTCTGCGCCTCGGCGACGAGCCGCCGGAGAACGTCGGGCTCGTGGACGATGTCGGCGTCCGTCAGCCACAGCCAGGGCGCATCGAGCCCCAGCTCGCGCACCGCTCGCCGCCCCGTTTGCTGTGCCGCCACCTTGCCGCTCCAGCCGTGCGGCTTGGCGGGCGCTGCGACCACATGGACCGGCCGCGCGGCGTCGCGCGCGACCTCGGCGGCCAAGGCCGCGGTCGCATCGTCGCTGCCGTCGTCCACCAGCACCACCACCAGCGAGCCCGCATAGTCCTGCGCGACCAGTGCTCGAAGGCAGGCCCGGATGGTCGCTGCCTCGTTGCGCGCCGGAACGATCGCCACCACGGACGGCGTGTTCGACACGGCCCCCTCGCCGAAATCGGCTGCTGCCCGCCACAGATCCCGCCGCCTGACCCGGAGGCCGAGCCACGCCGCGAGACAGAGTAGCGCGACGCCCAGGGTCACCGAACGACCGACGATCCGGGCGCGAGCGCGCGCCACCGCCGCGTGGAAGCGCAGCGCACCGCCCCACCCAGCCCCACCATCAGCATCGCCGACCGCCCGAGCTTGACCCGTTCGGCCAGCGGATCACGCCGCCGCAGCTCGCGCACGAGCCGCTCCGCGAGCGCCTGGATGGCGGCCGTCTCCAGCGCGAGGCCGGTGCTGCGGATCGAGACCGGCATCGGCCGCGAATCCGCGAGCAACGCTGCGGTGCCGTCCAGCAGGCGATCCCAGACGCGGCGCAGCCCCGCCGGCGCCGCGTGGCCGGCGAGCACCTCGACACCGAGACCCTGTTCGGCCAGCCACGGCTCCGGGATGTAGACCCGATCCATCTCGCGATAGTCGTCGCCGCAGTCCTGCAGGTGATTGATCACCTGCAACGCGGCACACAGCGCGTCGCTGCCTTCGTGCAACGCTTCATCTTCTCCGTGCAAGTCCATGAGATAGCGACCAACCGGCGCTGCCGAGAGTGCACAATAGCTCATCAGGTCGGCCCAGTCCCGATAGCGCCGCTGCTCGACGTCGCGCAGAAAGGCCCGGATCAGATCGCGGGCGTGCCGCGGACTGACCCCCGTCGCACGGAGGCTTTGGCCGAGACTCCACGCCGCCGCGGGGCCATCTTCATTCAATGTCAGAAGAGTTTCGTCGAAGGCATTGAGACGGCGTCGTTTTTCGTCGTCGTCGAGTGTCGGGTCATCGGCGACGTCGTCGATCGCGCGCGCGAAGCGATAAAAAGCCAGCGCATGGGGCCGCAACTCCCGACGGATCAGCCGGGAGGCAACCGGAAAGTTCTCCGTGCCGGCGTGCTTGCCGGACGGGGACTCGAACGGGTCGGCCGGCGCCGTCGGGCTCAAGAGGCGGCGGACGTCGAACGCTGTTCCACCCGGCCGCCCAGCAGATCGAGCGCGCGGGCCGCGATGCCCTTGGCGTCCAGCCCGGCCTCGGCATAAAGCGCGTTGGTGTTGCCGTGATCCAGATAGCGGTCGGGCAGAACCAGACTGCGCAACCGCAACAGCCCCGAATCGAGCAGCCCCGCCTCCAGCAGCAGCTGCTGCACGGCACTGCCGAAGCCGCCGATGCTGCCCTCCTCGACGGTGAGCATGACTTCGTGCTCGCGCGCGGCACGGCAGAGCAGGTCGGCATCGAGCGGCTTGGCGAAACGCGCATCGATGACCGTCGCGGAGATGCCCTGCTGGGCAAGTTGATCGGCAGCGGCAAGACACTCGTAGACGCGCGTGCCGAGGCCGACCAGGGCCACCGTGCTGCCCTCGCGCAGGACGCGGCCCTTGCCGATCTCCAGAACCTGCCCCTGCTCGGGCACCTCCACGCCGGGGCCTTCGCCCCGCGGGTAGCGGAACGCGATCGGTCCGTCGTCATAGGCCGCGGCCGTCGTCACCATGTGGAACAGCTCGGCCTCGTCGCTCGCCGCCATCACCACCATGTTCGGCAGGCAGCCCAGATAGGCGACGTCGAACGCACCCGCATGGGTGGCGCCGTCGGCTCCCACCAGCCCCGCGCGGTCGATGGCGAAGCGGACCGGCAGCTTCTGCAACGCCACGTCGTGGATCACCTGGTCGTAGGCGCGCTGCAGGAAGGTGGAATAGATGGCGCAGAAGGGCTTGTAGCCTTGCGTCGCCATGCCGGCGGCGAAGGTCACGGCGTGCTGCTCGGCGATGCCGACGTCGAAGGTCCGGTCCGGGAACCGCTCCATCAGCTTCTGGATGCCGGTCCCGTCGGGCATGGCCGCGGTGATGCCGACGATCGTCGGGTCGCGCTCGGCTGCCTGCACCAGCGCCTTGGCGAAGACCGAGGTGAAGCTCGGCGCGTTGGACGACTTGGCCACCTGCAGGCCGGTCGCGGGATCGAACTTGTTGACGGCGTGGCACTTGTCCATCGCCGTGTCGGCCGGCCCGAAGCCCTTGCCCTTCTGCGTCACGACGTGGACCAGCACGGGCCCCGTCTTGCAGTTGTCGCGGACGTTCTCCAAGACCGGCACGAGGTGCTCGAGGTTGTGCCCGTCGACCGGCCCCACATAGTAGAAGCCCAACTCCTCGAACAGCACCCCGCCGGTCATCAGGCTGCGCGCCTTGCCCTCGGCCTTGGCCGCCGCCTCGGCGAGCGGCTTCGGGAAATAGCGCGTGAGTTGTTTGGCCACGTCGCGCACCGAGCGGAACGGCGAGGAGGAGACGACACGCGAAAGGTAGTTGTTGAGCGCGCCGACATTGGGCGCGATCGACATGTCGTTGTCGTTGAGGATGACGATCAGCCGCGATTTGCTGGCCCCGGCATTGTTCATCGCCTCGTAGGCCATGCCGGCGGTCATCGCCCCGTCGCCGATGACGGTCACCACGTTGAAGTCGTCGTGGGCGAGGTCGCGCGCGGCCGCCATGCCGAGGCCCGCCGAGATCGACGTCGAGCTGTGCCCGGCACCGAACGGGTCGTAGTCGCTCTCGGCGCGCTTGGCGAACCCCGACAGGCCGCCCGGCTGGCGCAGCGTGCGGATGCGATCGCGCCGCCCGGTCAGGATCTTGTGCGGATAGGCCTGATGCCCGACGTCCCAGATCAACTTGTCGCGCGGCGTCTGGAACACGTAGTGCACGGCGACGGTCAGCTCCACCACGCCGAGCCCGGCGCCGAGGTGCCCGCCCGTGGTCGCGACCGCGTCGATCGTCTCGTGGCGCAACTCGTCCGCGAGCCTCGAAAGCTCGTCGAGCCCGAGCTTGCGGAGATCGGCCGGATCCTTGATGCCATCGAGCAGGGGTGTTGCCGACATATGCCTCTCACATGTTCCTTGCTGGGTGGTCTAGCTGGTCCGCGCCGCGATGTAACGCGCCAGCTCCACGAGCGGCCGGGCGGCGGCACCGAAGCGCCGGAGCGCCGTCTCGGCCCGTTGCACCTCGTCCGCCAGGGCAGCGTTTGCCCCCTCGACACCGAGACAACTGACGAACGTTGCCTTCTCCTGCAGCACGTCCCGGCCTAGGTCCTTGCCGACCAGTGCCGCGTCGCCCGTCACGTCGAGCAGATCGTCGCGGATTTGAAAAGCCGCGCCGATGGCCCGACCATAGTCCACCACGGCGGCCCGGTCGTCCGCCGAAGCGGCCGCCGCGATGGCGCCGGCGTCGCAGGCATAGGCGATCAGGGCACCCGTCTTGAGCGCCTGCAGGCGGCGCACATCAGCGAGCGTGCTGGTGCCGCCCGCCTCCAGATCGAGCATCTGGCCGCCGCACATGCCCGGCAGGCCCGCCGCCCGGGCGAGCCCCCGGACCAGCTCGACCTTCGCGGCTGGCGCTACGGCCAGCGCGGGCGAGGCCAGCGTCTCGAAGGCCAGCGCCTGCAGCGCGTCACCCGCCAGGATCGCGGTCGCCTCGTCGAACGCCTTGTGCAGCGTCGGCCGGCCGCGCCGCTCCAGGGCGTCGTCCATCGCCGGCAGGTCGTCGTGGATCAGCGAATAGGTGTGGATGCACTCGATCGCGGCGCCGATGCGGATCGCCGGCCGTTCGGCGACCTCGAACAGTGCGCCGGTCAGCACGGTCAGCAGCGGGCGGACCCGCTTGCCGCCGGCCATCAGGGCATAGCGCATCGCTTGCGCGAGCCGGGGTGCTGCCGTGTCGGTGGCCGAGACCAGTCCCTCGAGGTCCTGCTCGATCAGGGGAACCAGCTGCGCGCGGGCGTCGGCGAAGGCGGACGAGGTCACTGGGTCTCTCCGGTATCCGTCCCGGCGGCAGCGACCGGATCCAGCGGCTCGGTGGCGACGCGCCCCTCGGGTCCGGCGACGATCCGCTCGACCCGCAGCCGCGCCTCCTCCAGCTTGCGTTCGCAGTGTTGGCGGAGTGCCGTGCCCCGTTCGTAGGCATCGATCGACTGCGCGAGTTCGATGTCGCCCTTGTCCAGCCGATCGACGATGGTCTCCAACTCGGCGAGCGCCTCTTCGAAGCTCAGCTTGGCGACGTCCCGCGCCTCGGCTCTGGCGCCCTTCATAGGCCCGCTCCCAGCGCACGAAGATGACAGACCACCGAGCGGGCGAGCGCATCCGGATCGTAGCCACCTTCCAGCACCGACACCACTCGCCCATCGGCATGGCGGTTCGCAAGTTCGACCATGCGGTCGGTCACCCAGGCGAAATCGGTCTCGGTCAGGAGCAGGCTGGCCAGCGGGTCCGCCGCGTGCGCGTCGAACCCGGCCGAAAGCATGACGAGCTGCGGACGAAAGGCGTCGATCGCCGGCAGGATCTTGGCCTCGAGCGCGGCCCGCCAGCGCGGCCCGGTGGTGCCGCCGGGGACCGGGCTGTTGAACACGTTGCCCACCCCCCGGTCCTCTTCGCGGCCGGTGCCGGGAAAGAGCGGGGCCTGGTGGATCGACGCGTAGAGGACGCGCGCCTCCGCCTCGAAGATCGCCTCGGTGCCGTTGCCGTGATGCACGTCGAAATCGAGGATCGCGACGCGCTCGAGGCCGTGGCTGGCGAGCGCGTGCGCGGCGCCCACGGCGATGTTGTTGAAGAAGCAGAAGCCCATCGCCACGGCCGGCTCGGCATGATGACCGGGCGGGCGCATGGCGACGAACGCCCGCGTGGTGCGCCCGCCGAGCACCGCGTCGGTGGCGGCGACCACGCCGCCCGCCGCCCGCAGCGCCGCCTCGCCCGTCCCCGGACTGAGCCACGTGTCGGCGTCGATCGGCAGGCGTCCGCGCAGGGGGATCTGATCGAGGATGCTGGCGACATGGCCGGCGGTGTGCACCCGCGCGAGTACGTCGCGCGTGGCGCGCGGTGCCTCGTAGCGGCCGAGCCGGAGGTCGGGCGTGTCGTCGATCGCCTTCAGGATGCGCTGCAGGCGGATCGCGGCCTCGGGATGGCCGGGGCCGGTATCGTGCTGGAGGGCCGATGGATGCGTGAAGAGAAAGGGGCTCATCTCACGCCGCCAGCTCGGCAAGACGAGCGACGAAGCGTTGCGCCTCGGCCAGCCGCTCGGCCGGCGTCTCGGTCGCCTTGGCCACCACCAGCTTGTGGTCCGCACGCACGCGGATCCTGCCCTTGCCGTCGGCGATCAGCGGCACGAGCCGTTCGGGGTGCGCGAACTGATTGCCGCGGAAGCTCAAGACGATGCCCTTCGGACCGGCATCCAGCTTCTCGACATTGGCCCGCCTGCAGGCCTGCTTGAGCCGCACCAGCGACAACAGGTTGCCGGTCTCCGCCGGCAGGTCCCCGAAGCGGTCGATCAGCTCGGCGGCGAAGGCCTCGATGTCGTCGGCCGTCTCCAGCGAGGCGAGCCGCCGGTAGAGCGAGAGCCGCAGGTCCAGATCCGCCACATAGCCCTCGGGCATCATCGCCGGCACGTCGATGGCGATCTGCGGGGTCCATTCCCGGTCGGCGGGTGCCGCCTGCTCGAAGCCCTTTTGCCGTGCCTCTTCGAGGGCTTCTTCGAGCATCTGCTGGTAGAGCTCGAAGCCGACCTCCTTGATGTGGCCCGACTGCTCGTCGCCGAGGAGGTTGCCGTGCCCGCGGATGTCCATGTCGTGGCTCGCGACCTGAAAGCCCGCACCGAGCCCGTCGATGGTCTCCATCACCTTGAGGCGGCGCTCGGCGGTGTCGCGGAGAACCCGGTTCGGCGGCACGGTGAAATAGGCGTAGCCCCGCACCTTGCCGCGGCCGATCCGGCCGCGCAACTGGTAGAGTTGCGACAGGCCGAACAGGTCGGCCCGATGCACGATCATCGTGTTGGCCCGCGGGATGTCGAGGCCGCTTTCGATGATGTTGGTCGCGAGCAGGACATCCACGGCGCCGTCGTCGAACGCCGCCATGACCTCCTCGAGTTCCTTGCCGGCCATCCGTCCGTTGGCGACGGCGACCTTGAGCTCCGGCACCAGCTTTTCGAGGTCGCGGGCGAGCCGTCCCTGGTCCTCGATCCGCGGGCAGACGTAGAAGCTCTGCCCGCCCCGGTAGTGTTCGCGGAGCAGGGCCTCGCGCAGCACCACCGGGTCGGCGGGCATGACGAAGCTGCGCACGGCCAGCCGGTCGACCGGCGGCGTGGCGATGATCGAGAGGTCCTTCAGCCCGCCGAGCGCCATCTGCAGGGTGCGCGGGATCGGCGTCGCCGTCATGGTCAGCACGTGGACCTCGGCGCGCAGCTCCTTCAGCCGCTCCTTGTGCGCCACGCCGAAATGCTGCTCCTCGTCGATGATCAAGAGGCCGAGATCGTCGAACGTGACCGTCTTGCTCAACAGCGCGTGCGTGCCGATCACCACGTCGATCGTGCCTGCGGCCAATTCCTCCTTGATCTTCGCCACCGTGCGCGCCGGCACGAAACGCGAGACCATGGCGAGCCTTACGGGAAAACCTTGAAAGCGCGTCTGAAAAACGCGGAAGTGCTGGCGGACGAGAAGGGTGGTGGGTGCCAGCACCGCCACCTGGCGGCCGGTCATGGCCGCGACGAAGGCGGCCCGGAGCGCCACCTCGGTCTTGCCGAAGCCGACGTCGCCGCAGACCAGCCGGTCCATCGGCTTGCCGGACGCCATGTCGGCGATCACCGCGTCGATCGCCGCCAACTGGTCGTCCGTCTCCTCGAAGGGGAAACGGGCGCAGAACTCCTCGTAGAGACCGGCTGTCCGCTCCATCGGCAGGCCGCGCCGCAGTTCCCGCTCGGCGGCCACCTTGATCAGCTTCTCCGCGAGGTCCTTGATGCGCTGCTTGACCTGGGCCTTGCGCGCCTGCCAGCCGGCGCCGCCGAGCTTGTCGAGCGGCGCGTTGTCGTCGGCCGCGCCGTAGCGGGAGAGCACGTCGAGGTTCTCGACCGGCACGAACAGCTTGTCGTTGCCGGCATAGACGAGGCGGATGCAGTCGTGCGGCGCGCCGCCGACGTCGATCGCCTCCAGCCCGTCGAAGCGGCCGATGCCGTGGCTGGCGTGCACCACCAGATCGCCCACGGCGAGGGCGGAGATCTCGGCGATCAGCTTGTCGCTGCGCCGCTTGCTCGGCCGGGTCCGCTTCAGGCGGTCGCCCAGGATGTCGTCCTCGCTGAGGACGCAGACGTCGTCGCGGACGAAGCCCCGCTCGATCGGCAGAACGGTGCTCACCGTCCCGCCCCGCGCCCGCGCTTCGGCGAGGTCGGCGACCGCCGGCAGGGCAGACAGTCCGGCGTCGGTCAGCATCGCTTCGAGGCGCTGGCGCGCCCCTTCGCTCCGCGCCGCAACAACCACCGCCAAGCCTTTGTTCTGGTTGGCTTTCAGGTGCTCGATCACCGCGTCGAACAAGGGGACGTCGCGCTGCTTGCGCTCGGGGGCGAAGTCACGGCCCGGCCGGCCGGCGGCGTCGATCGGCTCGCTCCGGTCGGGCAGCGCCTCGCCGGCATGAAAGCGCAGCCCCTCGCCGCCGCCGAGGCACCGGGCGAGCGTACCGGCATCGAGATAGAGCCGTTCCGGTTCCAGCGCCCGGTAGGGCGTGGCGAACGGGCTCCCGGCGATGGGCGGGTCCAGTCGTGCCGCGTAATGCTCGGCGACCGTGTCCAGGCGTGCACGCATCGCCGCCTCGGCCTGATCGTCGAGGGACCAGGCGACGTCGTCGGGCAGATAGTCGAAGATCGTGGCCAGCCGTTCGTAGAACAGCGGCAGCCAGTGCTCCATGCCGGCGAACGCGCGACCGGCGGTCACCGCCTCGACCAGGGGGTCGTCGGTCACCGCGCCGAAGCGCTGCAAAAAGCCCACCTTGAAGCGTTCGATCGAGGCCGGATCGAGCATCACCTCCGAGGACGGCGTGAGGACAAGCCGGTCCACCCGCCCGAGCGAGCGCTGGGTGAGCGGATCGAAAGTCCGCACCTGCTCCACCTCCGGGCCGAAGAAATCGAGGCGCAGGGGCGCGTCGCCGCCGGTCGGAAAGACATCGACGAGGCTGCCGCGGACGGCGTATTCGCCGGCCTCCACGACGGTGCTGCAGCGGCGATAGCCCAGCCCTTCGAGCTTCGCGACCAGTCCGTCGCGGTCGACCCGGTCGCCCTTGGCCACCACCACCCGCGCGGCGCCGAGCGCCTCCGGAGGTGGGACGTATTGGAGCACGGCGTTGAGGCTGGCGGTCACCAGGATCGGTCCGGGCGGCGGCGCGGCGAGCGCCGTCAGGGCCTCGAGCCGCTGCGCCATCACCTCGGCCGTCGGCGACACCCGGTCGTAGGGCAGGCAGTCCCACCCCGGGATCGAGAGGGTCGTGACGTCGGGCCGGGCGAAGCGGACCACGGCGGCAAAGCGCTCGCCGCGCGTCGAGTCCCGCGCGATGTGGACGTGCGGCCGCTCGGCCGTCAGCCGCTCCGCGACCAGGAGCGCATCGACCCCCTCCGGCGCATGGGCCACAGGGATCGCCGGCAGCTTGATCGCCGGCGCCCGCTCGACCTCCGTCGCGGCCTCCATGACCGTGCTCACGAGACCCGGCTCACGTCCTCCGAGAGCTTCTGGAAGACCGCGTGATCGTGTTTGCCCGGCACCGGCACCCGGCCGGTGATCCAGGAGATGATGTCCTGATCGGCCTCGTCGAGCAGCGCCTCGTAGCGGTCGAGGTCGGAGCCGGCCAGACCGTCGAGGTGGCGGTCGACGAATCGGCGGAAGATCAGGTCGGTCTCGCGCACGCCGCGATAGAGGCTGCGATAGGCCAATCGCTTGCGGCGCACCGTTTCGGGTTCACCCACGTCGCTCTCCGTGCTCGAGTACGGGCGTCGTCGTCTATCGCATCTCACCAGTGTCGCCAAGCAAACCGAGTTCTAGATCCGCCCCATCGTCGGCCGCCGTATCGGCCGCGCCGCCGCTTGCCGTCCGCTTGGCCGCCTCGGTCATCGACCTGCCGGGCCTCACGCCGCGCCGGAGCCTCGCCCTCGGCGAGGCGTTCGGCGCCGAGGCGCGGCTCGCCGACCTGCTTACCACCCTGCCGCTGGCGATCGACGACCTCGCCCCGATGCGGCCGAGCGAGGCGCCCGCGGACCGCCCCGTCGTCTTCGCCTTCGAGGCCACCGACCGGCCCCGCCCGCTCGGCCGCTCCGGCCGCCGCCTCGACGGCCGGAGCGGCGGCGACGCGGTCACGCTGCGCTGGTTCCGCGCGCCGGCCTTCGGCATCGTGGAGCGTCTCGCGGCCGGCGGACCGCACGTGGTGCAGGCACGCCTGCGTCCGGACGAGCGCGAGCTTGGCCGCTTCTGTGCGGATCACCCGCGGCCCGTAGCCGCAGCGCGGATCGGCAGCCGGGCGGCGCGCTACCGCGGCCTCGCGCCGCGCCTGGCCCGCACGGTCGGGGATCTCGTCCGGCGCACGGTCGACGACTGGCCGGTCGAGGCTGACTGGCTGAGGGCGGAGCGGCGCCTCGCCCTCGGCCTGCCGACGCCCGCAGCCGCGCTTGCCGTGGCCCACGGCCTCGCCGACGGCGATGTCGAGGCGGCCCGCGAGCGGCTGGCCTTCGACGAGTGGGCCGCCTTTCGCCTCGAACTCCGCGAGGCGCGCGCGGCACTGGGGTATCGAGCGCGGCCGATCCGGAGCCCCGGCCGGTTGGCC
>JBMCMJ010000013.1:0-19211 GCA_048615135.1 Pseudomonadota bacterium | reverse complement strand
TCGCCGATCTGGCCGCCGGTGACGGCCTCGTCGACCGCGCGGCAAAGGAGATGCAGGCAGGAATGGACGCGCATGCGGCCATAGCGAGTTGCCCAGTCGAGGCTGGCCGTGACGGGAGTTCCGATGGTCGGAGCGGCGCTCCCCTCGGCCACGACGTGCACCAGCTCGCCGTCGATCCAGCGCGTGTCGACGACCGCGATCGTCGTCCCGTCGGCGAGCCGCAAGGCACCGCGATCCCCGGGTTGTCCGCCGCCGGTCGGGTAGAACACGGTGCGGTCGAGGACGAGGCCCTCCGGGCGCGCGGCAGTGACCACGGCGCCGGTCTCGCGCAGGTTGGCGTCCTCGCGGAACAGCTCGACGGTGGGCTCAGCCATGATCCGGGTCCTCCAGGCTCGGGGCGATCGCATCGAGGTCGTGCCCGCCGCGGACAGCCTTCGTCGCCAGATAGCGGCGATTGTGGGCATTCGCCGGAAAGGCGTGGCCGAGCCGTTCGACCACGTCGATGCCCCTGGCGGCCAGGGCCTCGACCTTGGCGGGGTTGTTGGAGAGCAGCCGCACCCGCTCGATGCCGAGCAGCTTCAACATGGTGGCGGCGGCCGCGTAGTCGCGTTCGTCCCCGGCGAATCCCAGGAGGTGATTGGCGTCCAGCGTGTCGGCCCCGGCGTCCTGCAGACGGTAGGCACGGAGCTTGTTCAACAGACCGATGCCACGGCCCTCGTGGGCGAGGTAGAGCAGCACGCCGGCGCCGGCCTCGTGCATCCGCCGCAAGGCCCCGCGCAGTTGTTCGCCGCAGTCGCAGCGCAGCGAGCCCAGCACGTCGCCCGTGAAGCAGGCCGAGTGCAGCCGGCAGAGCGGGGCGTCGGCCCCTTCGACGTCGCCGACCAGAAAGGCGAGGTGCGCTGCCGGGGCGCCCGGCTGGCGGAAGGCCAGAACGCGCGTGTCCGGGGCGTCGGCCAGCGGCAGGGGAACGCCCGTCGCCGGTTCCAGCACGCCCTCGACGCGGCCGCGATGGGCGAGCACGGCCCGCGCCTCGACCGCGCTCGTCTCCAACCCGGCGAGGTCGTCGGCGGCGGTAGCGTCCACCAGCCAGAGTGCCAGCATCGGCAGGAGTTCGGCGATCCGGCAGAGTTCGACCGCGGCTTCGGCAAGGGAGGAAGCGAGACCCCGGGGCTCGACCGGGGTCCCCGCGAGGTCGGCCGGAGCCGGGTCGAGGTCCAACAGCCGCGCCCAGCCCGCCTCGTCCAGGGCGAACGCCCCCCAAGCGGCCGCGGGCACCGGGAGACCGAGCGCTCGCGCCCGCCGGGCACTCGTCAGCAGGCAGGCTCGCCTTCCGCCGAGGATGGCGGTCACGTCGGCCCGGGCGGCTTCGCCCGCGACCTCGACGGCGACCACGAGGGCGGTGGCGTTGCCGGCCGCGACCCGCACGGGCCAGCCGCAGCGCAGATCGTGCGCCGCGCGGAGGACCGCTCGCTGGGCCGTGTCGCCGAAGGGTGAGGTGATCGCCATGTGCTCTTCCGAAGATGGGCGGGGGTACTCCCCACGCCAAGCCCGGTCAAGCCGAGGGATGGGACTTGCGTGGACCGCTGCGAACCCCACCCTTCACCTCACTGCCACACGAGGAGCTCGATGCCCGACCGACCGGCCGTTTTGGAACTCACCGCCGAAGGCCTGTATTGCCCGGTGGGCGCATTCCACGTCGATCCCTGGCGGCCGGTGCCGCGGGCGGTGGTGACCCACGGCCACAGCGACCACGCCCGGTACGGCCACGGTCATTATCACGGCACTGCCGTGGGGGAGGGCATTCTGCGCCGTCGCCTGGGGGCCGATCTGCCGTTCAGCGGGCACGCTTACGGCGAGTCCTTCCGCCTCGGCGACGCGCACGTCTCGCTGCACCCCGCGGGCCACGTGTTGGGCTCGGCCCAGGTCCGCATCGAGGTCGACGGCGAGGTGTGGGTGGTGACCGGCGACTACAAGCGCGAGGCCGATCCGAGTTGCGCGCCCTTCGAACTCGTCCCCTGCGACGGGCTGGTCACCGAAGCCACCTTCGGCCTGCCGATCTACCGGTGGGATCCGGGCGAGCGGGTCGTCGAGGACCTGCTCGCGTGGTGGGAAGGCAATGCCGCGCGCGGACGGACCTCGATCGTTTTCTGCTACGCGCTCGGCAAGGCGCAGCGGCTCCTGGCGGAGATCGGCCGGCGCAGCGGGCGGACCGTCTTTCTGCACGGCGCCCTCGTCTCGATGGTGGACGCCTATCGCGAGGCGGGTACCGAGCTGACGCCGACG
The DNA here is from genome assembly GCA_048615135.1 of Pseudomonadota bacterium. Classification (GTDB taxonomy): domain Bacteria; phylum Pseudomonadota; class Alphaproteobacteria; order Geminicoccales; family Geminicoccaceae; genus RECO01. Next base: position 16,928 of record JBMCMJ010000013.1, on the reverse strand, counting down.
GCCGCGGTCGCCGAGCAGCCGAAGGGCGAGCGGTTTCGGGGCGAACTCGTCCTGGCCCCGCCCTCGGCGATGGCAACCACCTGGATGCGCCGCTTCGCCGAGCCCGCCACCGCCTTCGTCTCCGGCTGGATGCGGGTCCGCGGCCAACGGCGGCGGCGCGGCTACGACCGCGGCTTCGTGCTCTCCGATCACGTCGACTGGCCCGACCTCCTGCGGACCGTCAAGGAGAGCGGGGCGCGCCGGGTCGTCTGCGCCCACGGCTACACCGACACGGTCGCCCGATATCTTCGCGAAGAGCGGGGGCTCGACGCCGTGGCGATCCGCACCCTCGACGAAGGCGAGAACGACGACGGATGAAGCGCTTCGCCGAGCTCTACGCAGCACTCGACGCGACCACCAGGACCAGCGCCAAGGTCGACGCCATGGTCGCCTATTTTGCCGCAGCCCCGGCCGAGGATGCCGCGTGGGCGCTGTTCTTCTTGACGGGCGAGCGGCTCAAGCGGCTGATCGGCGCCCCGGCGCTCCGGGCCTGGGCGCTGGAGGCGACGGGTCTGCCGGCGTGGCTCGTCGCCGAGAGCTACGCGTCGGTCGGGGACAGCGCCGAGACCGTCGCGCTGTTGCTCGATGCCGTCGACACGGACGACGGCGACGACGGCGGCGATGACGGCGGCGGCGACGACCTCGGCCTGGCCGGCTGGATGGAGACGCGCATCCTGCCGTTGCGGGAGATGGCCGACGTCGAGCGGCAGACGGCCGTCACCGGCTGGTGGCGCCGGCTCGATCGCGAGCAGCGCTTCGTGCTCAACAAGCTGCTCACGGGCGCGTTGCGGGTGGGTGTGTCCCGCGGGCTCGTGGTGCGGGCCATCGCCCGGCTGTCCGGGCTGGACGAGCCCGTCGTCGCCCATCGGCTGATGGGCGGCTGGCGACCGACGCCTTCGGCCTGGCGTGCGCTTCTGGCGGCGGACGACGGTGGGGCCGACCTGGCGCGGCCCTATCCCTTCTTTCTCGCCTCGCCGCTGGAGGCCGCGCCCGAAACCCTGGGGCCGCTCGACGACTGGCTGGTCGAATGGAAATGGGACGGCATTCGCGGCCAACTGGTCAAGCGGCGGGGCGAGGTTCACCTCTGGTCGCGGGGCGAGGACCTCGTCACCGAGCGCTTTCCCGAGGTCGCCGGGGCGGGCCTCGCCTTGCCGGACGGCACGGTGCTCGACGGCGAGATCCTCGCCTGGAACGCGGACGGGGTGATGGGTTTCAAGGCCCTGCAGACCCGGATCGGCCGGCTGAAGCCGGGGCCGAAGACGCTGCGCGACGTGCCGGTCCGCTTTCTCGCCTACGATCTGCTCGAGGACGCAGGGGCGGATGTCCGCCATCTCGATCAGGCGCGGCGCCGCGCGCGGCTCGCGGACCTCCTGGCCGAGGCAGCCCCCGGCCTCGGTCTGTCACCGCTCGTCGAGGCGCCGGATTGGGCGGCGCTGACGGCTTTGCGGGCAGAGGCCCGGACGAGGCGGGTCGAGGGGCTGATGCTGAAACGCCGCACCGGTCCCTATCGCGCCGGGCGGCGGCGAGGCGACTGGTGGAAGTGGAAGATCGACCCGCTCGGCGTCGACGCCGTTTTGATCTACGCCCAGGCCGGCAGCGGCAGGCGCGCCAACCTCTTCACCGACTACACCTTCGCGCTCTGGGACGGCGATCGGCTGGTGCCTTTCGCCAAGGCCTATTCCGGGCTCGACGACCAGGAGATCGCCGAACTCGACCGCTGGATCCGCCGCCACACCCGAGAGCGGTTCGGGCCGGTGCGCGCGGTCGCACCGGAGCAGGTGTTCGAACTGGCCTTCGAGGGCATCCAGCGGTCCACCCGCCACAAATCCGGCATCGCCGTGCGCTTCCCGCGCATCGCCCGTTGGCGCCGGGACAAGCGCGCCGCCGACGCCGACAGCCTGGAAACGGTCAAGGCGCTGCTTGCCGAGCGTGCTTGACGCCTCCGCTTTGTGCATCAACGATGGGCCGAAGGTGTCATAACGAACGCGCGGCCGGCGCAACACGGCTGGCACGCGCTTTGCCAGGGAAGGCTGAACGTGGTGACGACGGAAGGTGATCGGATGCCCGACACCCAGGCGCATGTGCGCTTCAGCAAGGTGCAGAAGAGCTACGACGGCGTGACGCTGGTCGTGAAGAACCTGAACCTCGATATCGCCAGTGGCGAATTCCTCACCATGCTCGGGCCCTCCGGATCCGGCAAAACGACCTGCCTGATGATGCTCGCGGGCTTCGAGACCGCCACCCACGGCGAGATCATCCTCGACGGGCGACCGATCAACAACGTGCCGCCGCACAAGCGCGACATCGGCATGGTGTTCCAGAACTACGCGCTGTTCCCGCACATGACGGTCGAGGAAAACCTGGCCTTCCCGCTGGAGGTGCGGGGGATGGACAAGGCCGAGGTGAGCCGCAAGGTCCGCGACGCGCTGAACATGGTCCAACTGCGCTCGTTCGGCCAGCGCCGGCCGGCGCAGCTCTCGGGCGGCCAGCAGCAGCGGGTGGCGCTCGCTCGGGCCCTCGTGTTCGAGCCCAAGCTGGTCTTGATGGACGAACCCCTCGGCGCGCTCGACAAGCAGCTGCGCGAAGCCATGCAGTACGAGATCCGGCACATCCACGAACATCTCGGCGTGACCGTGGTCTACGTCACCCACGACCAATCCGAAGCGCTGACCATGTCCGACCGCATCGCGGTGTTCAACGACGGCGTGGTGCAGCAATTGGCGACGCCGGAGGAACTCTACGAGCGGCCGGCGAACGCGTTCGTCGCGCAATTCATCGGCGAGAACAACCGGATCGTGGGCAAGGTACGGGCGGAGAACGGGGCGCACTGCGACGTCGACCTGCCGACCGGGGAAACGGTCAGGGCCCTCAAGGTCAATGTCGGCGGGGTGGGCCAGCCGGCCTTGCTCTCGCTCCGCCCGGAGCGCGTCACCGTCGGCGTCGAAGCCGCCGCTTTGCCCAACGTGTTCGAGGCGAGGGTCCAAGAGCTGATCTATCACGGCGACCATATCCGCACGCGGGTGCGGGTATGCGGCCACGACGACTTCGTCATCAAGGTGCCGAACCGCGCCGGGCACGTGCATTTGGTGCCGGGCGAGACCACGCCCGTAGGCTGGCACATCGAGGATTGCCGCGCGCTCGACGCCGCCTGAGGTGAAGGCGCCCGGATCGTCCGCATTGCAACGAGGGAGACACCGAATGAACCTTCGACTTCGCGTACCAGCACTCGCCACGACGGCCCTGGCCGTCGGCTGGGTTTCGGCCGCCCAGGCCGACCCGATCACGGTGGTGTCCTGGGGTGGCCAGTACACGCTCAGCCAGGTCGAGGCCTATCACAAGCCGTTCATGGAGCAGACCGGCATCCGGATCATCTCCGAGGACTACACCGGCGACGTTTCGACCATCGTCGCCCAGGTCCGCGCCGGCAACGTGACCTGGGACATCGTCGACGTCGAATTGTCGGACGCCATCCGGCTGTGCGACGAGGGCCTGCTGCACGAGATCGACTGGTCCGCGCTGCCGCCGGCCCCCGACGGCACGCCCGCCGAGGACGACTTCATCGCCGGGGCGCTCCAGGACTGCGCGGTGGCGACCATCGTCTGGTCGAACGTGTTCGCCTACGACACGACCAAATTCGAGACCGGACCGACGCACATCGAGGACTTCTTCGACACCGAGGCCTTCCCCGGCAAGCGCGGCCTGCGCAAGTGGCCGAAGGGCATCATGGAGATGGCCCTGATGGCCGACGGCGTGCCGGCCGACGAGGTCTACGACGTGCTCGCCACCGACGAGGGCCTGGACCGCGCCTTCGCCCAGCTGGAACGCATCAAGGACGATATCGTCTGGTGGGAGGCTGGCTCGCAGGCCCCGCAGCTGCTCGCCGACGGCGAGGTGGTCATGACCCATGCCTACAACGGCCGCATCTACGGCGCCCAGCTCGAGGGTGCGCCGTTCGAGGTGGTCTGGAGCGGGCAGGTCATGGACCTCGACCTCTGGGTCATCCCCGAGGGCACGCAGAACCTCGAGTCGGCGATGCAGTTCCTCGAGTTCTCGACCGACACCCAGCGCCTCGCCGATCAGGCGCAGTGGATCTCCTACGGCCCCGCGCGGCAGTCCTCGTTCCCGCTGGTCGCCGAAGAGATGCAGCCGCACATGCCGACCAACCCGGCCAACATGGAGCTGTACGTCGTCAGCGATGCGGAGTTCTGGGCGGATCGGCAGGAGGAGATCAATCAGCGGTTCAACGCTTGGCTCTTGAACTGATCGCCTGATCCAGCCTCGTCGCGCGCTGCGGGTGGAACGATCCGCCCGCAGCCGCGGATGACCGAGCCGGGAGGCCGCCGTCATGGCCAGCACGACCTTTCCGACCGGCGCCGCAACGGCGGAGCCGAGCCTGCGCGCCGCGGATGGCACGCCCCTGAAGCTGAAGCTCGCCCGCACCATGCGCATGGCGCGGCTGCGCGCGTTCCTCCTGGTGGCACCGCTGCTGGCCTTCGTCCTGTTCAGCTTCCTGGTGCCGGTGGGCAAGATGCTCTGGCTCGGCGTCCACGAGCCGACTTTCGCCACCTACATGCCGCGCACGGCCGAGATCCTGCGCGCCTGGGACGGGCGCGACCTGCCGGGTGAGGATGCCTTCGCGGCGCTGGTGGACGAACTGGTCGCCACGCGCGAGAGCCGTGACATCGGCAAGGTGGCGACACGGATCAATCGCGAGGTGGCGGGCTCCCGCTCGCTGTTCACGAGCACCGCCCGCCGTGCGGCGCGGTTCGACGGCCCGAGCATGAAGGACGTGCTGATCGCGCACGATCCGGGCTGGGGCGATGTCGAGCTGTGGCGGGGCATGAAGGTCGCCGCCCGCAGCGTGACGCCGTCGTTCTACCTCAACGCCGTCGACCTGCGCCTCCAGGCGGACGGCTCGATCCGCGTGCAGGACGAGAACCAGCGCATTCACCTGTCCCTCTTTTGGCGCACGCTCTGGCTCAGTGCGCTGATCACCGGGCTCTGCCTTTTGCTGGGCTATCCGGTCGCCTATCTTCTGGCGACCCTGCCGATGCGCACCTCCAACTTGTTGATGATCCTGGTGCTGTTGCCGTTCTGGACCAGCCTGCTGGTGCGTACCACCGCGTGGATCGCCCTGCTCCAGGGGCAGGGCGTGGTCAACGACAGTCTGGTGGCCCTCGGGCTGGTCTCTGACGAATCCCGGCTGTCGCTGATCTACAATCAGGCCGGCACGATCATCGCCATGACGCACATCCTGCTGCCGTTCATGATCCTGCCGCTCTACAGCGTGATGAAGACCATCCCGCCGAGCTATGTGCGCGCCGCGCGCTCGTTGGGTGCCGACAGCTTCACCGCGTTCCGGCGAGTCTACCTACCGCAGACCGTGCCGGGCATCGGCGCCGGCTCGCTGCTCGTGTTCATCCTTGCGGTCGGCTACTACATCACCCCGGCTCTGGTCGGCGGGCAGAGCGGCCAGCTCATTTCCAACATCATCGCCTTCCATATGCAGAGCACGCTCAACTGGAGCCTTGCTGCGGCATTGGGCGGTGTCCTGCTCGCCGGCGTGCTGCTCCTTTATTGGACGTACAACCGCCTCGTCGGCATCGACAACATCAAGCTGGGCTGATCGGTCATGCGGTTGCCTCCCTATGCCGGGCCGCTGGAACGTCTCTGGCACTATATGTTTTTGGCGATCTGCGGCCTGGTTTTCGTCTTTTTGATCGCGCCGATCCTGATCATCATCCCGCTGAGCTTCAACGCACAGCCCTTCTTCACCTTCACGCCCGAAATGCTGGCGCTGGAGGCCGAAGGCTATTCGCTCCGCTGGTACGCCGACATCTTCACCAACGGCATGGTGGCACCCGAGGCACCGTTCGGCTGGGCGTGGCTGGCGGATATGTGGACCCACGCGCAGTGGATCCGCTCGCTTCGCAACAGCGTCTTCATCGGTTTCTGCTCGACGCTGCTCGCCACCGTGCTCGGCACCATCGCCGCCCTCGGCCTCGCCCGGAGCGAGATGCCGTACCGCACGCTGATCATGAGCCTGTTGATCTCGCCGATGATCGTGCCGCTGGTGATCACCGCCGCCAGCATGTTCTTCTTCTTCAGTGCCCTGAACCTGACCCAGACCTATCTGGGCATCATCCTCGCGCACACGGTGCTGGGCACGCCGTTCGTCATCATCACCGTCACGGCGACCCTGGTCGGCTTCGACAAGACCCTGATCCGCGCCGGGGCCTCGCTCGGCGCCCACCCGCGGGTGGTGTTCTTCAAGATCATCATGCCCCTCATCCTGCCGGGCGTGATCGCCGGTGCTTTGTTCGCCTTCATCACCTCGTTCGACGAGGTGGTGGCGGTGCTGTTCCTCGCGGGCCCCGAGCAGCGCACCATCCCCAGGCAGATGTGGTCCGGCATCCGCGAGCAGATCAGCCCGACCATTCTTGCCGTTGCCACCATCCTCGTCTTCATCTCGATCGCTTTGTTGACCACGCTCGAACTGCTGCGCCGCCGCGGTGAGCGGCTGCGCGGACTGGCGCCCTAGGCTACACTGCGCGCCTTGCGGGGCAGCCGGAGGCGGTTATGCAGCTGTTTGCCTGCGAAATTTGCGGGCACGCCCTCTACTTCGAGAACGTGCGTTGCGAGCGGTGCGGGGCGGCGTTGGGCTTCTTGCCCGACCGGTTGCGCCTCGGCGCGGTGCGCGCCGCCGACGACGGCACCCTGGAGCCGCTCGGTGCCGCGGGCGAGCGCCATCGCCGCTGCGGCCATGCCGACCTCAACGGCTGCAACTGGCTGGTGCCGGCCGGATCGCCGAGCCCCTGGTGCGTAGCCGACAGCCTTAACCGGACCATTCCCGACCTCGATCAGCCGCAGAACCTCGAGCGTTGGCAACTGCTGGAACGGGCGAAACGTCGTCTCGTCTACGCGCTGCTCCGTCTCGGCCTGCCGGTGGTGCCACGGTCCGTCGACCCCGAGAACGGCCTCGCCTTCGATTTTCTCGCCGACTTGGCCGACGGCACGGCGGTGATGACCGGCCATGCCGAGGGCGTGGTCACGATCAACGTCGCCGAGGCGGACCCGGTCGAAGGGCTGCGCCGCCGCGAGCAGCTGGACGAACTCTACCGCACCGTGCTCGGCCATTTCCGCCACGAGGTCGCCCACTACTTCTTCGATCGGCTGGTGCGCGATACCCCCGTCCACGCGGCCTTTCGCGAGCGGTTCGGCGACGAACGGGCCGACTACGCGGCCGCCTTGCAGCGGCACTACGAGGATGGCCCGGCACCCGACTGGCAAAGCCGCCACGTCAGCGCCTACGCGGCGGCGCACCCGCTCGAGGACTGGGCCGAGACCTTCGCCCACTACCTCCACATCGTCGACACGCTGGATACCGCGCAGAGCTTCGGCGTGATCGTCGACCCGGCGCCCGAGGCGGCGCCGGGCGTCGATACCGAGCATCTGGGCAACGCCTATGGCTGTACGAGCGCGCAGCGTCTCGTGGACGCTTGGCTGCCGCTCACCTTCGCGCTGAACAGCCTCAACCGCTCGATGGGCCTGGGCGATCTCTATCCCTTCGTCCTGAGCCCGCCCGTCATCGACAAGCTGGAACTGGTGCGCCGAATCGTCGCCGAGGGGCGAGAGGTCGAGGAGAAGAGGGGAAGAGAAGGCGGGGGGACTTGATGGTCCCCCCGAGCCCCCCGGCGACGGCGTTGCCGTCGCACCGCGAAGTCCGACGGCCTTGGCCGTCGGTCGGGGGTCAGGGGGCCAAAAGCCCCCTGCGTCTTTCCTACCCGGTCTTGAACACCTGCCGTTCGCGGAGTTGGCCGAGCAGATCCTCGATGCTGGTGCAGATGGTCTGCGTGGCGGCGCTGACCTGATCGACGTCGCCGCGGACCTTGGCGGCGATGCCGTCGACGGTCCGGGTTTCGTTGGCGACCGACTGGATGCCCTTCACCACCTCGCGGTTGCCGGTCTCGGCGTCCGCCAGATAGTGGCGCATGTCGCCGGCGGCGTCGTTCTGCTCGCTGAGCGAACGGCTGACCTCGTCGATCGACTGGAACACGTGGCGGCTCGCCGCCTGGATGTTCTCGATCTGCTTGGTCACCCGGTCGGTCGCTTCGGCGGTTTGCTGGGCGAGGGTCTGCACCTCCTGGGCGACGACGGCGAAGCCGCGACCCGCCTCACCGGCACGGGCGGCCTCGATCGTCGCGTTGAGGGCGAGCAGGTTGGTGCGCCGGGCGATATCGGAGATCAGGCCCACGATCTCGCCGATTTCCTCGGCCTGGGCCGACAGCGCGCGGATCGAACCCACGGCGGTGCCCTTGGCATCGGCGCCGGTGTCGTCGCTGCGGCCGAGTTGCTTGCCGATCGCCTCGATCGACTGGAAGAGCGTCGTCACCCGGCTGGACACGCTCGCGAAATTGACCAGCGCCTCCTCGGAGGCCGCCGCCACCGTGGTCGAGGTGTCGCCGGTGCGCGCGGCCGCCTCGCCCAACTGGTCGACCGAGCCGTGCATCGAGGTGACGAAGCCGAGCGTCGCACGGCCCGACGCCTTGACGTCCCGCTCGATCCGGTCGGCAAGGCCATGCAGTTCCTGCTGCAACGTCGTTTCAGCGGCACCGAGATAGACGGCGATCACCTGCTCGATGTCGAAGATGACCATTTTGGCGAGCGCGTCCGCCGTCCGGGCCCGTGCCCTGGCGCCCTGCCAGCGGCCGGCGATCGAGGCTTGCATCAGCTCGCCGAGGACGAACGCGTAGCTGGCGAGGTACCAGTCCGGGGTGAGGCCGATCCGATGGTGCGCCTCGCCGATCGCTCGCGCGCGGGCGGCATAGGATTCGTCGAAGCGCGCCTCCAAGAGGCAGCGCCAATGCGCTGTCTGCACCTTCTTCAGGTGCGCGACGCCGCGCGAGCTGCGCAGAAAGGCGGCGAGGTGCGGGGTGGCTTCGACCTTGGCGTAGAAGCGGTCGAGGATACCGGGGATGGCCGCCTCGATCCGCGGCTTGACCTTGTGGAGTGCGGCGCGCGCTGCCTCGTCCAGGCCGACGAAGGCAGCGATGTGACTATGGCTGGTCTGGCTCGCCTGCATCGAACCTCACGCCCCCTTTTCCGCTGGCACACAGGTTGATCCCGCCAGCATGCAACTCGGGGGATTAAGGACCGCCCTACGGGTGGGCTTCGACTTTAGTAGACGTCCTGGCCGCCATTCACCGGGATCTCGGCGCCGGTGATGTAGGAACTCTGCGGGCTGCAGAGATAGTGGATCACCGCCGACACTTCTTCGGGCGAGCCGAGCCGTTTCATCGGGATGCGCTCGACCAGCTTTTCGGTGCCCGGCGAGAGGATGGCGGTGTTGATCTCGCCGGGGCAGACGGCGTTCACCCGGATGCCCATGTGGGCGAGGTCGGCTGCCAATTCGCGGGTGAGCCCCAACAGTGCCGTCTTCGAGGTGCTGTAAGCGGAGCCCGCGAAGGGGTGCACCCGGTGCCCGGCGATCGAGGTGATGTTGACGATCGCGCCTTCGCCGCGCGACAGCGACTTCGCGAGGCTCCGCGAAAAATACACCGCGGCGAAGAAGTTGATGGCGAACACGTCGTCCCAGACGCCGAGATCGCCGTCGAGGCAGCCGAGCCGCGCGCCGCCCTGGCCCTTCGGCGAATAGCCCGCGTTGTTCACCAGCGCGTGCAGCGGCTCGCCGTCGAGAATGCGGTTGAGTTCCGCCGCTGCAAAACCCAGGTTCTCGCGCTTTCTCAGGTCGGCGGTGATGTGCTGGTGTTCCTCGCGCACCGGACAGCCTTCCGGCACCTCGTCGCGCGAGCAGGTGATCGCCCGCCAGCCGTGCGCGACGAAATACTTGGCCGTGGCATGGCCGATCCCGCGGCTCGCACCGGTGATGAACACGGTCTTCATGCGCGATCCTCCAGCGCCGGCGTGAACCGGCAGGCCTCCAGCGCCGGCTTCTGCCGGCCGGCTTCCTGATAGCGCGTTCCAGGCGCGGGGTGAACCGGGGCGAAGGGCGGGGGCGGCTCAGCCCGCAGGCGGAGCCGTCTCGCCAACGCCGTGGGCGAGCGACGCCTCGAGGAACGGATCGAGATCGCCATCGAGCACGGACTGGGCGTTGCCGGTCTCGTGTCCGGTCCGCAGGTCCTTCACCATCTTGTAGGGGTGGAGGACGTAGGAGCGGATCTGGTGCCCCCAGCCGATGTCGGTCTTGGTCGCCTCGGTCGCCGCCGCCGCCTCGCGCCGCTTCTGCATCTCCAGCTCGTAGAGCTTGGCGCGCAGCATGCCCATCGCGGTCGCCCGGTTCTTGTGCTGGGAGCGGTCGTTCTGGCACTGCACGACGATGCCGGTCGGGTTGTGGGTGATGCGCACGGCACTGTCCGTGCGGTTGACGTGCTGACCGCCCGCCCCCGAGGCCCGGTAGGTATCGATCCGGAGATCCTTCTCGTCGATCTCGACCTCGATGCTATCGTCGATCACCGGGGTGACGAACACGCTGGCGAAGCTGGTCTGCCGCCGTGCTTGACTGTCGAACGGCGAAATGCGCACCAGCCGGTGCACGCCGTTCTCGGTCTTGAGCCAACCATAGGCATTGGGACCGGCGATCTTCAGCGTGACCGACTTGAGGCCGGCTTCCTCGCCCCCGGTTTCCTCGATCCACTCCAGCTTGTAGCCGTGGGCCTCGGCCCAGCGGGTGTACATGCGCAACAGCATCTCGGCCCAGTCCTGGCTCTCGGTCCCGCCGGCACCGGCGTTGATCTCGAGAAAGCAGTCGAGCGGGTCGGTCTCGCCACCGAGCAGGCTCTCCAGCTGCAGGCGGCGTGCCGTTTCGGCGAGGCGCTCCAGGTCGCGCTCCGCTTCGCCATAGGCTTCGGTGTCACCTTCGGCTTCGGCCAACTCCGCGAGTTCGGCCGTATCCTCCAGGGTCGATTCCAGCTCGCGCTGGCGCTCGATCGCCGCGGCGAGTTGCTGGCGCTCGCGCATCAGCGCCTGGGCACGCTCCGCATCGTTCCAGAGATCGGGGTCCTCGGTGAGGGCGTTCAGTTCGTCGAGACGGCGAAGCGCTTCGTCCCAGTCAAAGACGCCTCCGGAGCAGGGTGGCCACCTGGCGAATTTCCTGCACTTTGGCGTCGAATTCTGCGCCCATCGTCTTGCTCCTCGTTGCGTGGGTGGGGGTTGGTGCCGTGCCGGCGCCGTTCGGTCAAGCCCGTCTCAGTAGAGACCGCCGGAGGAGACACCCACGGTGCTGCCGCGCTCGACCTCCCGGCCGCCCCCCGCGCCCACGCCGAGGGTGCTGGCGGTGAAGGTGTAGCCGGTGGCGGGCTCGGTACCCTCGACGAACGCCTCCAGGAAGCGTGCCTCACCCTCGCGGACCATCACCAGTTTCAGGCCGGACGGCACGGGGAAGGGACGCACCGGCACGTCGTCGAGGGCGTCGTCCATCGCGTCGATCCAGATCGGCAGGGCGACGCTGCCGCCGGTGGCGCCCTCGCCGAGCGGGCGCGGCTGGTCGTAACCGACATAAACGCCGACCACGAGGTCGGGGCTGAAGCCGACGAACCAGACGTCGCGGGTCTCGTTGGTGGTGCCGGTCTTGCCCGCCAGCGGACGGCCGAGGCTACGCGCGCGGGTGGCCGTCCCGCGGTCGATCACGCCCTGCAGCATGGAAACGATCTGGTAGGTGTGCCGCGGATCGGCGATCTGCGGGCGCTCGTCGCCGAGCACCGGCGGTAGGCTGCCGTCGAACCGTTCGGCCGCGCAGCCGGCGCAGCTTCGGGGGTTGCTCACGAAGAGCGTGCGGCCGTGGCGGTCCTGAATCCGGTCGATGACGTGCGGCGTGATGCGCTTGCCACCGTTGGCGAAGGCGCCGTAGGCGGCGGCGAGCGACAGCAAATCGACTTCGTTGGAGCCGAGCGACGCGGCGAGGAACGGCGTGAGCCCGCGCTCGATCCCGAAGCGCTGGGCGACCTCCATCACGCTCTCCATGCCGACGGTGCGGGCAACGCGGACCGTCACGAGATTGCTGGAGCGTTCGAGACCGCGACGCAGGGAACTCGGTCCGGTGAACCCGCCGCCGTAGTTGCGCGGCTCCCACATCGGCAGTCCCGGCCCCTGCGGCAGGCTGATCGGCGCGTCGTCGACCACGGTCTGCGGCGTGAAGCCGTGCTCGAGGGCGGTCAGGTAGATGAACGGCTTGAACGACGAGCCGGGTTGCCGCAGTGCTTGCGTGGCCCGGTTGAAGTTGCTCGCCTTGAAATCGAAGCCGCCCGAGAGAGCCAGCACACGCCCGGTGTTCGGGTCGAGGGCCACGACCGCGCCGTTGACCTCGGGGACGTGGCGCAGCCCGTAGGTGCCGTCGGCCGTGCGGGCGACGAGGATCAAGTCGCCCACCTCCAGGATGTCGGCCACGGCGTTCGGCTGCGGCCCGCGCCGGCCGGTCTCGTCGATCGGCCGCGCCCAGGCGACGTCCCGGCCGAAGAGGGTTGCCGTCTCGCCGCTCTCCAGGCCGATGGTCGCATCGCGGCCGGCGAGGTCCAGGACCACGGCGAATTGCCAGGAGCCACCCGCGTCGACCGGCTTGCGGGCCGCACGCAGCGCCGCGCGCCAGTCGTCGCCCGGCTCGATGTTGCCGAGCGCGCCACGAAAGCCCCGCGCGCGGTCGAAGGCGAAGAGCCCGTTGCGCAGCGCCTCGTCGGTGATCGCCTGCAACGCGCCGTCGACGGTAGTCCGCACGGCGAGGCCGGCCTCGAACAGGGTGTCGCCGCCGTAGCGGGCCTCCAGGCGACGGCGGACCTCGTCCGAGAAATAGGGGGCGTTGGCGAACTCGGTGCGGTCGCGGCCGGTGACGACGATCGGCTCGGCGCGCGCGGCGTCGACGTCGGCCTCGGTCACGTAGCCGTCGGCGAGCATCCGCTCGAGCACGTAGTCGCGCCGGGCGAGCGCGCGTTCCTCGTTGACCCGTGGATCGTAGAGGGACGGCGCCTGCGGCAGTCCTGCGAGAAACGCCGTCTCGCCCAGAGTCAACTCGTCGAGAGATTTGCCGAAGTAGTTGAGCGCGGCAGCAGCCACGCCATACGATCGTGCGCCGAGAAAAATCTCGTTCATGTACAGTTCGAGGATGTGATCCTTGGTGAAGGCCTGCTCCATGCGGATGGCCACCAGCGCCTCGACGATCTTGCGCTCCAGGCTCACCTCGTTGCTGAGCAGGAAGTTCTTCGCCACCTGTTGGGTAATGGTCGAGGCGCCGCGTGGGCGCCGGTTGTCCTGCAGACGCCGCACGTTGTCGACCGCGGCAGCGACCACGGCCAGGACGTCGACACCGAAATGGTGGCGGAAATTCTTGTCCTCGGCGGCAATGAAGGCGTTCTTGACCCGGTCAGGGATCGCCTCCACCGGCACGAAGATACGCTGCTCGCGCGCGTATTCCGCGAGGAACCGGCCGTCGGCCGCGTAGATGCGGCTGGCGATCGGCGGCTCGTACTCGGCGAGATGTGCATAGTCCGGCAGTTGCGGCGCGTAGTGGGCGTACAGGGCCCACAGACCGACCCCGGCGACGATCACGCCGAACGAGGCCACGGCCAAGCCGAAGCCGAACAGTTTCGCGATGAAGCGCATGGACCCGGTCCCCGAATACGGGCGAGGAGACTACTCCAGATCGAAGTACGCTGTCACGGAGCGAAACAACGCCACGGCCAGCCTTTCGCGATGGGTCGGATCGGCGAGCCGCGCCGCGTCCTCCGGGTTGGACAGATAGCCCAGCTCGACCAACACGGAAGGGGTGTGCAGCGAGCGCAGCACCACGAAATTGGCGGAGCGGCGGTCGCGGCCCAGCATCGGCGTTACGCGGCGCAGTTCGGTGGCCACGTCGTCGGCGGCACGGACCGAGCGCTGGGTCGTACTGGTCCGCATGATCGAGGTGAGGATGGTCCGCACCGTCTCGTCGGTCTGTGTCGTGATCATCTCCAGCCGCTCGTCGGCGGCGTTTTCCGACTGGGCTCGCCGCGCCGCCTCGGGATCGGAGGGCTGTTGCGACAGCGTGTAGACCGACGCGCCCGCGAGACCGGGGGTCTGCGGCAGGCTGTCGGCATGGAGGGAGACCAACAGATCGGCCCGGGCCTCGGCGGCGAGGTCGATCCTGCGCGCGAGGGTCAGCGCCTGGTCGCCCTCGCGGGTCATCACGACATCGAATCGGCCATCCGCCGCCAAACGTTCGCGAAGCCGGTGGCCGACGTCCAGCACGACGTCTTTTTCCAGAAGGCCGGAGGGGGCGATCGCGCCCGGATCGACCCCGCCGTGGCCCGGATCGATGACCACCACGGGCCGTGATGGCGGGGCCGGAGCGGCCCGCGCCGCGTCGGCCCGACGCAACGGAGGACGCCGGGGAGCCTGGACCTCGGTCGTCCGCTGGACCGGGGGGGCGGCTGCCGGCGGCCCGGCTGCGGGATCCGGCTCGACGTCGATCACGTAGCGGTAAAAGCCGTCGGCATTGCGGTCGAGCGCGAAGGCGCGGGCGACGCGGCCGGGTCCGTCGAGCGTCAGGTGCAGCCGGGTCCGGCCGCCGCCCAGGGGTTCCGCGACGATCGCGCGAACGAATCCACGCGGCGTAGCGATCGACGGCGCCGGTCCGAGTGCCGCCCGGATGGTCAACTCCAGGCGATCCGCTGTCGGCCTCGCGATTTCGGCGGCGAGCGAGCGCGTCGTCTCGATCACGACGCGGGTCGACGCCTCGTGGACGCCGAGCCGCACGCGCTCGAGTTGGGCGGCCCCGACCATGCCCGGCAGGAGGCAGCAGAGCAGCAACATGACGCACAGTCGCATAGCCGGCATCCGGGCCTCGGATCGTGACGAACAAGTGCCTCGTGGCAGGAACTTAGCGCATTCGGTTCACGAGAAAAGCGAAGGTTTCTACTGCGGAGTGCGGCGATGGTTCCGCATCCGCCTCAGAACGATTGTGTTGGCGAACGCACCTCTTTATATGTCACGGAGAGGTATAAGGTCCGTGGCGAACCCTTCGCCGCGCCGGCCTTCCTCCCCGAGCTTCGCTGCGTGGCAGAGGTCCCGGCCGTGCCGCGCGTCGACGAAGGACCCTTTGGATGAACAACGCTCGCGCCGAAGCGTATTCGAGCCTGCCCGCCTCGCGCCGATCCTCGGCAGCGATGGCGGCCGCTCGGGTCGCGGGCGCGATCAAGCAGCCTCGACGGCGCTGGCACCCCGGTGCACCCGCGAGGCGCCAGGAGATACCCCAACATGACCAAGCGTATGCTGGTCGACGCGGCCTATCCGGAAGAGACCCGCGTCGTCGTCGCCGATAACGACCAGCTTCTCGATTTCGATTTCGAATCCGCCAGCAAGCGACAACTCAAGGGCAACATCTATCTCGCCAAGGTGACCCGCGTGGAGCCGTCGTTGCAGGCGGCGTTCGTGGAGTACGGCGGCAATCGCCACGGATTTCTCGCATTCAGCGAAATCCACCCCGACTACTACCAGATTCCGCAGGCAGACCGCGACAAGCTGGCGGCGCTCGAAGCCCAGCTCGGCGCGGCGGCCGCGGACGAGGACGACGACGCCGCGGAGCCGGGCGGCGAGGGCGACGGCGACGCCGAGAACGGCAACGCGGAAGAGCTGAACCCGGACAGCGAGGCCGAGCAGTCGGACATGCTGGGCCGTCTCCGCCGCGAGCGGGCCAAGCTCCTGCGCAGCTACAAGATCCAGGAAGTGATCAAGCGCCGGCAGATCATGCTGGTGCAGGTGGTCAAGGAGGAACGCGGGACCAAGGGTGCCGCGCTCACGACATATCTGTCGCTCGCCGGCCGCTATTGCGTGCTGATGCCCAACACGCCCAGGGGCGGCGGCATCTCGCGCAAGATCGCGACCGCCTCCGACCGGACCCGCTTGAAGCAGATCATCAGCGGCCTCGAGGTGCCCGAAGGCATGGGGCTGATCATCCGCACGGCCGGTCAGGAGCGCACCAAGGCCGAAATCCGCCGCGACTACGACTATCTGCTGCGGCTCTGGAGCGACATCCGCGACCGCACCCTGCAGTCGATCGCACCCTGTGCCATCTACGAGGAGGCGGACCTCATCCGCCGCGCGATGCGCGATCTCTATCAGAGCGACATCGAGGAAATCCTGGTCGAGGGCGAGGTCGGCTACCGGACGGCCAAGGCCTTCATGACCATGCTGATGCCGTCGCGCGCCCGCAAGGTGAAGCAGTACAAGGCCGACACGCCGATCTTCTTCGCCCACCGGATCGAGGACCAGCTCGACCTGATGCACGACTCGACCGTGCGGCTGAAATCCGGCGGCTCGATCGTCATCAACGTTACCGAGGCGCTCACCGCCATCGACGTCAACTCCGGCAAGTCGACCCGCGAACGGCACATCGACGACACCGCCCTCAAAACCAACCTCGAGGCGGCCGACGAGATCGCGCGGCAACTGCGCCTGCGTGACATCGCCGGGCTGGTCGTCATCGACTTCATCGACATGGCGGAGCACCGCCACGAGCGGCAGGTCGAAAAGCGCTTCCGCGAGGCCCTCAAGGCCGACCGCGCGCGGCTGCAGGTCGGCCGCATCAGCGCCTTCGGTCTTTTGGAACTCTCCCGCCAGCGGTTGCGGCCGAGCTTTCTCGAACTCAGCTCGCAGCCCTGTCCGGTCTGCAACGGCACCGGCTTCATCCGCTCGACGGAGAGTGCGGCCCTGCAGGCCCTGCGTCGTGTCGAAGCGCTCGGTGTGGAGGGCAAGGCCAGCCGGGTGGCGGTCACGCTGCCGGTCGAAGTCGCCCTCTACTTGTTGAATCAGAAGCGACGTGAGGTGCATCGCATCGAGGATCGCTACGCGCTCGATGTGTTGGTCCGGGTCGACGCCGACATGATCGCCTCGCAGTTCACCGTCGA
>JBMCMJ010000012.1:0-19339 GCA_048615135.1 Pseudomonadota bacterium | reverse complement strand
CCCGTGGAGGCGTGCTGGTGATGGTGACGCTCACCTTGCCGGTCGTCCTCGGCTTTGCCGCGATCGTCGTCGATCTCGGTCGGCTGGCCGCCCAACAGGCCGAGTTGCAGTCCTTCGCCGACCATGTGGCGCTGGCCGCCGCCGGCGAGTTGGACGGCGAGGATGGGGCCAGGGCACGGGCCCGCACGGCTGCCGGGCTGATTACCGGCGACCGGCAGACCTTCGCCGAGGGCACCACGCAACTCGCCACCTCGGCCGATATCGGCCTGCGCTTTCTCGCCGATCTGCCGGCGAGCGACGATGATCCCGTGACCGACGCCTTTCTCGCCACCAACGACGCCGACGCTCGCTTCGTCGAGGCCACGGTCGTGCCGCGCACCGTGGCCCTCGGTCTGACGCGCGGCTTCTCGGCGCTGGTCGGCGGCGGCCTCGCTGACACCACCCAGGTGGGGGCAACCGCCGTCGCGGGTTCGACGCAGTTCATCTGCGACGTCGTCCCGCTCGCCTTCTGTCCGCCGGCGCCGGGCATCTACCAAAGCATGGCCGGGCGCGGCGTGGGTCTGAAGCAGCTGGGCGGCGGCGCCATGCTCGGCCCCGGAAACTTCGGCCTGATCGACGTCGAGGCCGATCCCACCGGGCCCTGCGGTTCGCCCAACCAGGGTGCCGCCTACTGGTCCTGTGCGGCCGCCCTGTCGCAGGGGGCTGCGCGGTGCGTCGACCGGCGCCAAGGGGTCGGCATGCGGCCGGGCCAGATGACCGGGCCGGCCACGGCGGGGATCAACGTCCGATTCGACATTTTCGAGACGACGCTTTCGGGGAGGCGCGACCAGGCCGGCTTCGAGCCCGCACCGCACGTCGTCAAGGGCCGGGTGGCCGGGGGTGGCGGCGGCGGTGGCGGCCAAGGCAAGGGGAAGGGCAAGGGCCAAGGCAATGCGGGCAATGGCGGAGGCGGCGGCAGCGGCGCTGCGTGCATCAACAACATGAACGCGAGCAGCACGAGCCCCGATACGATGGCATTCCCGCGCGACGACTGCTTCGCCACCAACAGCTGCCCGACCGCGGGCATCGGTGACGGGAGTTGGGACGAGGCCACCTATATCCAGACGAATCACGGCGGCACGCCACCCGCCGGCTACGTGACCGGAACCGGCGGGACGCGCTATCAGCTCTACCTAGCCGAGATCGCCGCCGCGGCCGGCGGCGACATCCTCTCCGGCAGGGCCGAAACCGGCCGGCCGACCTGTTCCAGCACGATGAGCCCCAGCCCGGAACGCCGCGTCATGGTGGCGGCGGCTCTGGACTGCGTTCCGCCGCCGAGCGGCAACCAAAGCGGCGTGCCGGTGCTCGACTACTGGCGGGTGTTCCTCACCGAGCCGGCCGGGCTCACGGCCAACGGCGAGATCTGGGTCGAGTTCATCGAGCGGATCGGCGTTCCCGGCAGTGCTGCCGGCGGCGGCATTCTCCGCGACGTCGTGCAACTCTATCGATGAGGCGGGCGATGCACGCACGGCGCTTGTGGCACAACGAACGGGGGGCGGCCCTGGTCGAGTTCACCATCGTGCTGCCGCTCCTCCTGCTGCTGTTCGCGCTCGTGGTCGAGGCGGGCAACGTTCTGCGCGAGCATCAGATGGCCACCCAGGGTGTGCGCGACGCCGTGCGCTACCTGTCGCGCGTCCCCGATCCGAGCGCGACGGAGGCCCGGGACGAGGCACGCCTGTTGGCCGAGAGGGTCTCGCTGCAGGGCACGACGATCGTGATGGCCGCTCCGGTGATCGCCGACGTCGACGCCAGCACGCTGCGCGGGCCGGCGACCACACCCGTGATCACCGTCACCGCCAGCGTCGATGTCCCGGTGCCGCTGATCGGCCCGATCCTGCGTCTGTTCGGAGGCACCGCGCCCACGATCCTCTCCTTCACCGTCGTCGACCAGGCACGACATTACGGAGGCTGACCATGGCCCTTTGGCGCCGGTTGGCCGGCGATCGTCGTGGAGCCGCGCTGGTCGAGTTCACGCTGATCGCCGCCCTGTTTCTGTTCCTGCTGTTCGCCCTGGTCGAGGGCGCGCTACTGCTGATGTCGTGGAACCAGACCGAGAAGGCCGTGCAGGCGGCGGTGCGCAGCCTGGTGGTCCGTCCGCCGGTGGCCGCCGCCGTGCCGGCGACGCGGGACAAGAACCCGGCGCTCGACCCGGTCGATGTCCGTTTCGGGGCCGGCTGCGAGGGGGCGAATTCGCCCTGCGCACCGGTCGCGCCTGCGAGTTGCACGCTTACCGTGGCGAGTGGAGCCACCACCTGTGCGGACGTCACGGGCGCCCAGGCGGCCTTCGACCGTATGCGCGCGTTGTCACCCTTCGCGCTGCGCCCGGGTTCGGACGGCACGGTGACCTTCACCTATCGTGACACCGGGCTCGGCTTCGTCGGCGGGCCGTATATCCCGCTGGTCGAGGTCCGCGTCGAGGGTCTGCGCTACCGTTTCGTCGCGATGGCAGGACTTTCTCAACTTTTGGGTGGCAACACTGGCCCCAACGTCGCTTTTCCGCCGATCGCCGCCACCCTGGTGGGCGAGGACCTGGCGGAGGGTGCGCCCAGTTAGCCGGCCGAACCGGACCGGTCGGCCCAAGGCGAGGAAGACGAAATGGCGCCGACCACCAGCATCACCGGTTTTGCGGTCGTCATGTCGGCGCCGCTGGCGCAATCGATCGAGAGCGTGTGCCGCGACCTGCCGCAGCTCGCCATGCACGGCGAGGTGGCTCCTGCTGTCGAGACCCTGTCGGTCGCTCGCCAACACGCGGACCGGCACGATCTGCTGCTGCTGGAAGTCGGGGACATCGGCCCGGAGACACTCCGGGCACTCCAGAGTCTGCTGGAGACCCGGGGCGATGAACGGCTCACGCTGGTGACCACGCCCGACCTGTCGCTCGACGATGTGCGCGTGCTGCACCGCCTCGGCGTGTTCGACGTGGTTCCCCAGCCCTCGAGCGAGGCCGATCTCCGCGCGACGCTGCAAAGCGCGGTTCTGCGGCTCCAGCGGCTCCGCCGACAGGCCCGCGGCCTCGCCCCCGTCGTCGCGTTCACCCGGGCGAAGGGCGGGATGGGGGCAACCACCATTGCCACCCATGCCGCGCTCAGCATGGCGGGCGTCGGACGGCGCAAGGCCCAGCCGCGCAGCGTGGCCTTTCTCGATCTCGATCTCCAGTTCGGCGACGCGGCGATCAACCTCGACCTCACCTCGCCTTCGGCCGTGATCGAGTTGTTGCAGCACCCCGAGCGCCTGGACGCCGCCGCTCTGCGCACGGCCATGATCGACCGACCGGACGGTCTCTCTATGTTGGCCGCACCACGCCAACTCTTGCCGTTGGATGCGATGGATCCCGACTTCGTCGGCAACATGATCGATCTCGCCCGGGACAGCTTCGACGTCGTCGTCATCGACCTGCCCATCGCCATCACCAATTGGACCCAGGCAGTGTTCGCGCGCGTGAACGAACTGGTTATGGTGACGGCGCTCTCCGTCTCGGCGATCCGGCGCACCCGCCGGCTCCTGGAACTCCTGACCGAGGGCGGCGAGTTCCCGATGCACGTGTCGATCGCGCTGAACCGCTATACCTATCAGTTCGGACAACGCGCCGTCCTCCGACAGAGCGAGATGACGCTCGGCAGGCCGTTCGATTTCAAGATCAGCAACGACTACGCCCTGGTGGCGCGCTCGCAGGACCAAGGGACCTCCGTCTTCGAGCTGAAGCCGCGCTCGTCCCTGGCGCAGGATTGCCACCAACTCGCCGACACCTGCCTGTCGCTCGCGCGTCTGCAAAGCGAGGACGACGATCCGGCGCAGGCTCTGGCCGCGGAGTGACCACGATGGCCGTCTTCAAGCACTTCGGCCGGCCCGCCGCCGTCCCGAGACCGGCTGCCGGCAAGGCCGCGGCGGCGGAGGCAACCACCTCCGCCCATCCGCGCCGCTCGCCGAATCCGGGCGTGCCGCGGTCGTGGCACGATCTGAAAACGCATCTGCACGGTCGGCTGTTGGAGGAACTGAACCTCTCGGCGGTCGAAAAGGTGGGGGCCGAGGAACTCCGGCACGAGGTCACCGCCATCGTGACCGAGATCGTCACCGACGAATCGATCCCGCTGGCGGGCAAGGAGTTCGGCGCCATCGTCGACGAACTGCTGGACGAGGTGTTGGGTCTCGGCCCGCTGGAACCCTTGCTGAAGGATCCGACGGTCAACGACATCCTCGTGAACACGCACGCGAACGTCTACGTCGAGCGCAAGGGCATGCTGGAACTCACCGAAGCGCGGTTCCAGGACGAGTCGCATCTGTTGCGCATCATCGACAAGATCGTCAGCGCAGTCGGGCGGCGAATCGACGAGTCGCAGCCCTATGTCGACGCCCGCCTCGCCGACGGTTCCCGGGTCAACGCCATTATTCGGCCCTGTGCCCTGGACGGCCCGGTCGTGTCCATCCGCAAGTTCGCGTCGGTGCCCCTGACGATGGAGCGGCTGATCGAGCACGGGGCGTTGACCGAGGGCATGGCGGGCTATCTGCGTGCCGTGGTCAAGGCACGGCTCAACGTGATCATCTCGGGGGGGACCGGCTCCGGCAAGACCACCATGCTGAACGCCCTGTCCCGCTACATCGGCGAGCGCGAGCGCATCGTCACCATCGAGGACGCGGCCGAACTGCAGCTGCAGCAGAGCCACGTCGTCCGCATGGAAACGCGCCCGAGCAACATCGAGGGCAAGGGCGAAGTGTCGATGCGTGATCTGGTCCGCAACGCCCTGCGCATGCGCCCCGACCGCATCGTCGTCGGCGAGGTGCGCGGCGCCGAGGTGCTCGACATGCTCCAGGCGATGAACACCGGCCACGACGGGTCGATGACCACGATCCACGCCAATACGCCGCGTGACGGGCTCGCCCGGCTCGAACACATGCTGTTGATGACCGGCATCGACTTTCCCGCGCGCGCTATGCGCGGTCAGATCTCCGGTGCTGTGCACGTCGTCCTGCAGCTCAATCGTCTGAGTGATGGTTCGCGCCGCATTACGGCGATCGAAGAATTGACGGGCATGGAGGGCGACGTCATTACCAGTCAGACTATCTTTACCTTCGAGCAGACCGGCATCGATGACCAGGGAAAAGTGTTGGGCTACTTGACTCCGACCGGGATCCGTTCCCGTTTCCTCGAGGTCATGCGGAGCCACGGGGCAGATCTCTTGCCCAAAATATTTGCTCCTCTCGCACCGCCGCTCGCAAGGTAGCCCGCCATGTCGCTCACGCTCCTCGCCGTCTACGGCATGATGTTTCTCGGGGCGGTGCTCCTGTTGGAGGGGCTGACACAGGTTCTGTTCCTGTTTCGCAACCCCGAACAGAAAGCGATCAACCGTCGGCTGCGAGTTCTGGAATCCGGCTACGATCCGGAAGAAACCTATCGGCTCCTGCGGCGTCGCGCCGGCCAGGAAGGGTGGTTGGCTTGGTCGCCGATCCGTCGCCTAGACACCTATCTCCACCAGGCAGGCGTGGAACTGTCGGTCATGACGCTGCTTGCGGCCCTCTTCGCACTCGTCGCAGTGGGCGGTCTGGTTCTGACGTTCGGTCTGCGACTAGCGCCCGTGTCCGCGGCCGTGCTCTCGGCGGCCATCGTCATCGGTGCAGCTGCGATGCTCCTCGGGACACGTCGTCGCAAGCGTTTGGCCGCCCTCGAGACGCAATTGCCCGAATTGCTCGACTTGATCGTGCGGAGCGTGAGGTCCGGTCATCCGCTGACGACGTCGTTGCGCCTTGCCGCGAACGAGGTTGCGGATCCGCTCGGCAGCGAGGTCCGGACGGTCGTCAGCGAAACCACCTATGGCATTCCGCTGGTGGACGCCATCGAGAATCTGTCGCGCCGCATCGGCATGATGGATTACGCCTACTTTGCGGTCGTCGCAAAAATTACCAGTAAAACTGGTGGTAATTTGGCCGCCATATTGGACAATCTTTCGATTTCCATTCGCGAAAGAGGCAAAATGCGTCGAAAAATCAAGGCGATATCAGCGGAGGGGCGTGTATCGGGATTGGTGATGTCCTTGGCTCCGATCGTAATTTCCGGTTTGATTTTTTTGACATCGCCAAATTTTTTTCTAGATGTAAAAGAGGATCCACTGTTTGATAAATTAGTCTTGATGATTTTTTCCTTGATAACTTTCAATTATCTGGCCTTACGGCGCTTGGTTAACTTCGAGATATAGCCATGATGCAAGCTATGCCGAGCTGGATTGGTGTCGAGGTCGGGCCGGTGTTGGTCGTGATCTTCGCGCTAATGATGTTGGTGGTCTTTTCCTTGAGCGTTTGGGCGGCATTGGGAACCGTCCCCGATGCGCGCCGCTATGCTCCGCAGGTCGGTGAGGCCGGCACGTTGCGGGCGGGCACGGGCCGCGACAAGGACGGCATCGACCGGTACCTGCTGCCGCAGACGAAAAAGGAGCGTTGGCAGGTCCAGCGGCTCCTGCATCGCGCCGGCTTTCGTGCACCGGATGCCGTTCGGCGCTTCTACGTGGTTCGCTTGAGTCTTGCCCTGATCGGGCTCGTCGGCGCCGTGATCGCCGCGGTCGTCATGCGTGAAGCCGACGCGCTCCGCATGTTCGGATCGAACTCGCTCCATGCCACGCTCCTGATGGTCGGCGTGGGGGTGCTGGCTGGTTTCTATGGTCCGTTGCTGTGGGTCCGCAGGCGGGCGAGCGCACGTCAGGTGGCCATGCGACGGGCCTTGCCCGATGCCTTGGACCTGTTGCAGGTGATGATCCAGGCTGGGCTGGGCCTCGATGCGGCCCTGCAGCGGGTCGGTGTGGACCTCAGGCAATCCTGCCCACCGTTGGCCGAGGAGCTTAATCTCCTGGTGCTCGAGCTCCGTGCCGGCAAGTCGCGCGAACAGGCGCTCGATGCGTTGGCCGAGCGCATCGAGCTGCCGCAGGTTCGCGCCTTCGTCACGGTGCTCACGCAGTCACTGCGCTACGGCACCAGCGTCTCCGACGCGCTGGAAGCCTTCGCTGTCGATATGCGCAACGAACGGATGATGCGCGCCGAAGAGCTCGCCAATCAGCTGCCGGTGAAGATGTCGGTTGTCCTTGTCCTGTTCATGCTCCCCGCAGTGATCGCCGTCGCCATGGGGCCCGTCATCATCCGGGTTGTTAGGGTCGTTGCGCCAGCGGTCGGGGCGTGAGCCCACCTGCGGAGTGTTCGCGCAGGGCCGGATCGGTGGCCATCTGCTGACCGGGAGTTGCAAGAACGACGACAGCGAAGTCGTCGACGAGGGCCCGGTTCAGCGCCACGAAATCGTCCGCCACCCTGGCCTGTCTCAGGCTGCCGGATCGAGCCCGGCGAGGTCGAGCGCTCGTGCCTGATTCCGTTCCACCGTCGCGAGATGGAAGTTCTCGGCGAGGTCCATGAAGAGGCGGTGCCAGTTGAGGTCGGCGTTGAGGTGCATGAAGACCGAGCCGAGGCCGATGGCGGCGCGGTCCATGAGGACGAATTCGCGGGGTGGGGTGACGCCGCCGAATTCCTTGAGTTTGCGGTGGACGTCGGAGGCGACTTCCTGGCCGTAGCGGGCGGCGTTGGTTTCGTCGATCAGGCGCTGGCGGTCTTCCATGAGCGGGGCGTAGAGGAAGGCGGCCCAGGTGTTGAGGATGTCGATGGCGTCCTTGGAGAGGTTCGTGAAGCCCCAGGCCTCGTAGGCGTGGACGGCGAGTTCCAGGTCGCCCTTCACCAGCGCCCAGTAGAGGTCGATGACGCCGCCGACGAAGCGGGGCGGGAAGATGCGGATGCAGCCGAAGTCGAGCAGGTTGACGTCGAGGTCGTCGCGCACGGTGTAGTTGCCGAGGTGCGGGTCGCCGTGGATGACGCCGTAGTGGTAGAAGGGCACGTACCATGCGCGGAACATGTTGCGGGCGATGGTGCGGCGGGCTTCCAGGTCGTGCGTTTTGAACGCGAGCAGTTTTTGGCCGGTGACCCAGCGGAGCGTGATGAGCCGTTCGGTGGAGAGGTCGTCGATCACCTCCGGCACGTGGACGTGGGCCTCGCCCTGGAGCATGTGGGCGTAGAGCCGGGCGTTTTTGGCTTCGCGGATGTAGTCGAGTTCCTCGCGCAGCCGGGCTGCGATTTCCGCGTAGATCTCGCTGGTGTCGATCGCCTTGTCGTAGCGCTTGTAGATCTCGAAGATCAGGCGGAGTTGGGAGAGGTCGGCCTCGACCGCCGAGGCGATGCCCGGATATTGCAGCTTGCAGGCGACGGTGCTGCCGTCGTGCAGGGTCGCCTTGTGGACTTGGCCGAGCGAGGCCGCGTGCGCCGCCTCGAGGTCGAACTCGGCGAAGCGCTTTTGCCAGCCAGGGCCCAGTTCGGCCGCCATGCGGCGGCGGACGAAGGGCTTGCCCATGGGCGGGGCTTCGCTCTGCAACTGGGCGAGTTCGGCGGCGTAGTCGGCGGGCAGGGCTTCGGGGATGGTGGCGAGCATTTGCGCCACCTTCATCAAGGGCCCCTTGAGGCCGCCCAGTGCGGCGCGCAGTTCGCCCGCGTATTTGGTGTTGTCGATCTCCCAGCCGAAGACGCGCTTGCCGGCGTACCTTGCGGCCAAGCCACCCATGGCGGTGCCGACCTGGGCGTAGCGCTTGACGCGGCCGCCGACGGTGTTCTCGCTTCTGCGGTCGCTCAAGCGGGCAACTCCTGCTCGAGTTGGTCGATCATCTTGGCCACCACGTCGAGGCCCTTGGACCAGAAGGCGGGATCGCGGGCATCGAGGCCGAAGGGGGCGAGCAGGTCCGAGTGCCAAAGCGTGCCGCCGGCCTTCAGCAGGTCGAGGTAGCGGCCCTCGAAGCCCTCGGGCTCGCTCTCGTAGACGGCGTAGAGGGCATTTACCAGGCAGTCGCCGAAGGCGTAGGCGTAGACGTAGAACGGCACGTGGACGAAGTGCGGGATGTAGCTCCAGTAGACCGCGTAGTCGTCGGTGAAGTCGAAGGCGGGGCCGAGGCTTTCGGTCTGCACGCCGAGCCAGATCTCGCCGAGTTCGGCCGGGGTGAGTTCGCTGGTCTTGCGGGCGTCGTGGACGCGGCGCTCGAACTCGCAGAAGGCGATCTGGCGGACGACGGTGTTGAGGGCGTCCTCGATCTTGCCGGCGAGCAGGACGCGGCGGCGGCGGGGATCGGTGGTGGTCTTCAGGAGCGAGCGGAAGGTCAACTGCTCACCGAACACGGACGCGGTTTCGGCGAGGGTCAGGGGTGTGGAGCACATCAAGGGCCCTTGCGCTCCGGCGAGCACCTGATGGGCGCCGTGGCCGAGTTCGTGGGCAAGCGTCATGACGTCGCGCGCCCGGCCCTGGTAGTTCATCAGCACGTAGGGGTGCACGCTCGGCACGGTGCCGTGGCTGAAGGCGCCCGAATCCTTGCCGGCGCGCAGTTCGGCGTCGATCCAGCGCTTGTCGAAGAAGTCGTCGAGGATGGTCGCGAGCTTCGGCGAGAAGCCGCGATAGGCGTCGAGCACCAGGACCTTGGCGTCGCCCCAGGGGATGCGCTGGTCGTCGTCCTCGGGCAGGGGCGCGTTGCGGTCGTAGTGCATCAGCTTGTCGAGGCCGAGCCAGCGGGCCTTTTGGGCGTAGTAGCGGTGCGAGAGGCGCGGATAGGCCTCGCGGACGGCGGCGATCAGGGCGTCGACCACCTCGTCCTCGACGCGGTTGGCGAGGTTGCGCGAGGAGATCGGCCGGGCGTAGTTGCGCCAGCCGTCCTCGATCGCCTTGTCCTTGACCAGGGTGTTGGTGATGCGGGCGAACAGCTTGACGCGCTCGCCGAGCACGCCGGAAATCGACTCCGCGGCCTTGCGGCGGACGTTGCGGTCGCGGTCCTGCAGCTTGTCGAAGATCCGGGCGTTGGTGAGCTGTTCGCCGTCGAACGCGAAGCGCAGGTCGGCGATGGTCTCGTCGAACAGGCGCACCCAGGCGCTGCGTCCGGCGACGGCCTTCTCGTGCAGGGTCTTTTCGACCTCGTCGGAGAGCTGGTGCGGGCGGAACGCGCGGACGTCGCGCAGCCAGGGCCTATAGTGGGCAAGGTCGGCGGACGCCTCGATCTTCGCCCCGAGGCTCTCGTCCTCCAGCCGGTTCAACTCCAAGGTGACGAACAGGAGCGGCGTGGTCAGCGCGTTGAGCCGCTCCTGCATGGCCTGGAAGAAGCGGCCGATCTCGGCGTCGTCGCGCTGGGCGGCAAAGCGGAGGCTGGCGTAGGAATAGACCTTGCCGGCGGTCTCGCTGACCGCCTCGTAGCGGCGGATCATGGCGGCGAGGGCGTCGCCGTCGAGCTGGTCGAGCCGGCCCTTGTAGTCGGCCTCGATGGCCTTGGCCTCGGCTTCGGCCCGCTCCAGGTCGGCGGTGAGCGCCGGGTCGTCCGGGGCGGTGTAGAGGTCGCTCAGATCCCAGCGCGGGGCGGGCTCGGCCAGGGCGGCATCGGCCATCGGTCTCTCCATCCGGTCGTGGGCCGTATATAGGCCGCGGCGCGGGCGGCTTCCAGGCGAGTGCCGCCGCGTCGCCATCACGCGGATTTTTGGCTTGCGCGGGACCACATTGGCACCAAAGTGCGAAGGCTAGCGTCGCCTCGCCCAGGAGAGACCCCGTGCACTTGCCGCAGAATCTCGTCGCCTTGTTCCACCAGGCCGTGACCAAGCGCGGCGACCGGCCGTACCTTTGGCGGCGGACCCGCACCGGATATGTCCCGCTCACCGGGACCGAGGTCGCCGAGCGGGTGACGGCGCTGGCGCGCGCGCTCCGCGCCAAGGGGATCAACAAGGGCGACCGGCTGGTGATCGTCGCCGAAAACCGTCCCGAATGGCTGATCGCCGACATGGCGGCCTTGACGCTCGGAGCGGTGACCGTGCCGGCCTATACCACCAATACGGTCAAGGATCACCATTACGTGCTGGAGCACAGCGGCGCGGTGGCGGTGGTCTTTTCCGGCGCGGCGGTGGCGCGCACGCTGCTGCCGGCGATCCGCGAGGTGGGCACGGTGCGGGTGATCGTCGCCATGGAGCCGCCGGGCAACGAAGCGGATCTGCCGATCACGAGTTGGGACGACGCGCTGGCGCTCGGCCGGAGTGCCGATGCGACGCCGTTCGACGAGCCGGATGCCGACGATCTCGCCTGCATCATCTACACCTCGGGCACGGGCGGCCAGCCGAAGGGGGTGATGCTCTCCCACGCCAACATCCTCGCCAATTGCGACGGGGCGATCGACCTCTTGGAGGAGTTGGGCGTCGGTGACGACGAAGTGTTTCTCTCGTTCCTCCCCCTGTCGCATTCCTACGAGCACACGGCCGGGCAGTTCGTGCCGATGGCGATCGGTGCGCAGGTCTACTACGCCGAGGGGGTCGATACGCTGACCCAGAACCTGGGCGAGGCGCGGCCGACCATTCTCACCTGCGTGCCCCGGCTCTACGAGGTCATGCGCCAGCGCATCCTGGCGGGCGTGCAGCGGGCCGGCGGCACCAAGGCGTGGCTGTTCCACAAGGCGGTCGAACTCGGCACCAAGCGCTACGAGAAGCGGCCGCTCGGCTTGGCCGAGCGGGTGATCGACCTCGTCTGCGACCGGCTGGTCCGCAGCAAGGTCAAGGAGCGGTTCGGCGGCCGCCTGAAGGCGATGGTCTCGGGCGGAGCACCCCTGAACTACGATGTCGGCGTCTTTTTTGCGGCCCTCGGCCTGCCGATTTTCCAGGGCTACGGCCAGACCGAGGCGGCGCCCGTGATCAGCGCCAACCGGCCGACGAACCACAAGCTCCACACGGTCGGCCTGCCGCTCAAGGGCGTCGAGGTGAAGATCGCCGAGGACGGCGAGATCCTGGTCCGCGGCCGGCTGGTGATGCAGGGCTATTGGCGGGACGAGGCCAACACGGCGGCCACCCTGGTCGACGGCTGGCTGCACACGGGCGACGTCGGCTCGATCGACGAGGACGGCTTCCTCCTCATCACCGGGCGCAAGAAGGAGATGATCGTCAACTCCGGGGGCGACAACATCTCGCCGCAGCGGGTCGAGGGTGTCGTCACCATGGAGCCGGAACTCCATCAGGTGCTGGTCTACGGCGATCGCCGGCCGCACCTCGTGGCGCTGGTCGTGCCCGATGCGGCGTGGCTCGAAGGGTTTGCCAAGGAGAACGGGCTCGAGGGGGATCTGGCGCTGCTGCACGATCATCCGGAGGTGAGAAAGGCGATCAAGGCGGCCATCGACCGCGCCAACGCGCACCTGTCGGTGATCGAGAAGGTGCGCCGCTTCGAAATCATGGCGCAGCCCTTCACCATCGAGAACGAGATGATGACGCCGACGCTCAAGCTGCGCCGGCCGATCATCGTCGAACTCTACCGCGACCACCTCGAGGCGCTCTATCAGAACAAGAAGGCCGCTTGAGCCGGCGCGGGTGCGGGGCGGGGCGGAAGGTCCGTCTCCTCGCGGCGGCCGATTTTCGCTAACGAAGCCGCGGGAATTCGGCTGACCGCTCTTGGCGTATCGATGCACCGCGCTCACCCGCTTCGGAGGCCTCCTCGTTGACCGATTCGACCCGCCAACCGCCCTGGTCGCGAGGGCTGGCCGCGGCGGTCGGGCTCGCCGTGATGCTGGTGTTCGGCGCGAGTGCGGTCTTCGTGCATCGGGTGTTGCTCCACGAGCAGACCGTGCAGCGCGAACAGCGCGCCGGCTTCGCCGCCGACCGGCTGCGCGACGGCTCGAGCGTGCTGGAGGACGTCGCGTCCGATCTGGCCGATCTCTTCGCCCGCACCGGGACGGTCGACGCCGAGACGTTCCGCGTCACGGTGGAGACGGTGGTGGGCGGGTCGCCCGCAGCCGCGGGGGTGCGCGGCGTGGCGCTGATCCCCGAGGTGCCGCGCGGCATGGAGGTGCCGCTGGAGATGTGGCCGGCCAGCACCGCCGCGGTTGCCTACCCGGCCGTCTTCGCTTGGCCGCCCGAGGCGGCACCGCAAATTCGCGGCTTCGATTTGTGGACCGACCCGTCGCGCCGCCGGGCCGCGGCGGCGGCCATTCGGTCGGGCGAGCCGCGCGCCTCCGATTTCGTCGTGCTGACGCAGGATGCGAGCAGCGGGAGCGGCGGCGATCCGGTGAGCAGCCTGCTCGTGACACCGATCGAGGGACCGCTGCGGCTCGTGGTCCAAGGCCGCGAGATCGTGGCGGAGCGCGGGTTGGTCGCGATCGGCGTGTCCGTCGAGCGCTTCTTCGAGGATCTGTTCTACGAGGGCGAGGGGCCGACGCGGCAGGACGTGGCGGTCATCGGGCCGATCGAGACGGCGGCGGGCGAGCGCATCCGCCGGCCCGTCTTCGTCCGTGGTCCCGACGGGGCGGTGCCGCAGGGTGGGCGCGCTTTCGCCGTGCCGTTCGCCGGCCTCGACTTGTCGCTGATCGTCGCGACCGTGCCGACCGTCCTGGACGACGTCGTCGCCGTGGCACCGCTCGCGCTGCTGATCGCCGGGACGGTCGTCACGGTCGTCGTGGTCATCGTTCTCGGTCGTCTGCAGCGGGCGGGCCAGCGCGAGGCCACAAGCGCACGGCGCCTGCGCGATCTCCACGAACTCGCGATGCGGGTCGGGGGCATGGGTCTGTGGTCGTTCGATGCGAACGCGCGCGAGGTCATGGTCGACGCCCGGATGGCGCGGCTCGCCGGTCTGCCGCCGGGGGGCGGGTCGCTGGCGCTGGCCGATTTCCTCGAACGGCTCCACCCGGACGATCGCCCCCGGATCGGCGGTGTCCTCGACCAGGGGACCAGTCAGGGCGAGCCCTTCCGGCTCGACTGCCGCGTGAGCGGCGAGGCGCGGGGCTGGAGGTGGCTGGAACTCGACCTCGTGCCGCTGGCGGCCGCGGGCGGCCCGCAGCGGGAGTGGGTCGGGGTCGGGCGCGACGTCACCGAACGCAAGCGGGCAGCCGAGCGGCTGCGGCTCAGCGAGGAGCGCTTCCAGCTGGCGAGCCGCGCGACCCGCGACATCATCTGGGACTGGGACGTCGACCGCGACGCGCTCTGGTGCAGTGACGCCTACGCCTCGATCGCAGGCTCCGACCTGACGCTCTGGCCGAAGACGCTGCACCAAGCCTTCGCCTTCGTCCACGCGGAGGATCGCGAGCGGGTCGCCGAAAGCCTGATGGCGGCGGTCCACGGCGAGGCGGAGGTGTGGAGCGCCGACTACCGGATCGTCCGCCACGACGGCAGCGTCGCCAGCGTCTTGGACCGGGCGTTCGTGCTGCGCGACGCCGCGGGGCAGGCGCGGCGGGTGGTGGGCGGGCTCGCCGACGTGACGGCACTCCGCGCGCTGGACGCAAGGCTGCACCAGACCGAGAAGCTGGAAACGCTCGGCCAGCTCACCGGCGGCGTCGCCCACGACTTCAACAACCTTTTGACCATCATCCTCGGCAATGCCGAACTGCTCGCCGAGACGACGTCGGACGCCACCACCCGCGAACTGGCCAACGTCATTCTGCTCGCTGCGGAGCGGGGAGCGGGGCTGACCAGCAACCTGCTCGCCTTTTCGAGGCGCCAGCCGCTGCTGCCACGGCCGACCGACGTCGCCGACCTGATCCGGGCCAATCAGGGCCTGCTGCGCCAAGCGGTCCACGAGGGCATCGATCTCGTCGTCGACCTCGAGGCCGAACATCCGGTGGCCCTGGTCGACCCGAGCAAGCTGCAGGCGGCGCTGCTCAACCTCGTGGTCAACGCACGTCAGGCCATCCCCGGCAACGGCACGGTCCGCATCGAGACCGCCGATGTGACCCTCGACGAGGCCGCAGCCGAGGCGGCCGGCGAGGAGGTGGCGCCCGGCGCCTATGTGGTGGTGACGGTGAGCGACGATGGCGTGGGCATGTCCCCCGAGGTGGCCGCGCAGGCCTTCGACCCGTTCTTCACGACCAAGGCGACCGGGTCGGGAACCGGACTGGGGCTCAGCTCGGTCTACGGCTTCGCCAAGCAGTCGGGCGGCCATGCCCGGCTCGTCTCCCGACCGGGCGAGGGGACGAGCGTGCGGCTCTATCTGCCAAGGGCGCAGCATCGGGCCGGCGACGGTCCGGCCGTGAGCCGGAGCGGTGCTGTGACGGGCGGCGGCGAGCACGTGCTCGTGGTCGAGGACGACGCGGCGCTGCGCGCGCACGTGGTCGCCCAGCTCCGCCGTTCCGGCTACCGCGTCAGTGAGGCGGGCGACGCCGCCGAGGCGCTGGCCTGCCTCGACGTCCGCCCGGACGTCGATCTCCTCTTCACCGACGTCGTCATGCCCGGCCGCATGGACGGGCGCGATCTGGCCGAGGCCGCCAAGGCCCGCCGCCCCGGCCTGCCCGTCCTGTTCACCTCGGGCTACCCCCGCGACGCGATCGTCCACGACGGTCGCCTCGACGAGGGCGTCGAACTGCTCAGCAAACCCTACCGCTTCGACGACCTCGCCCAGCGCGTGGCCACCGTGCTGGCGAAGGCCGGGGGAGGCGGGGAAACGGAAAAGAAAGAAGCGGGGGACTTGATGGTCCCCCGCACCCCCTGAAACTTTTTGATGAAGTACCGACGGCGGTGGCCGTCGTCACTCGAACAGGTTCTCGTCGATCTCCTTGACGACGTAGGTCGACTTCACCCGCACGCCGACGCCGTAGTCGACCATCAGGCGGGTCAGCCGCTCGCCGTCGATCAGGATTACCCGCTTGTCGATGCGGCGCACGTACTCCACCGCCGAGGCGGCGAAGCCGGTGGTCGTGACGAACACGCCCTTGTGGGCATTGAGGCCGACCAGCGTGCCGACGAACGCCTGCACCTCGGGGCGGCCGACGTTCTGCTCGGTATAGCGCTTGGCCTGGACGTAGACCGTGTCGAGGCCGAGGGCGTCCTCGTTGATGATGCCGTCCACGCCGCCATCCGCCACGTAGGGCGTTTCCTCGACGAACTCGGCCTTGCCCCCGCCATAGCCGAGGGCCGCGAGCAGCTTCAGCACCAGCGCTTCGAAGTCGCGCGGGTGCATCGACTTGATTCGGTCCACCAACTCGTGTTGCAGATTCGAATCCAGGCTGCGGATGATCGTCTCGAGTTCTTCCTCGGGTGTGCCGCTTTCGACCGTTTCGGCCGATGGTTCGGCGACCTTGCGGCCGCTGCGGTCCGACCAGGTGAGATATTCGGGAAACCGTTGCAGCGTGCGCATATCGATCCGGCCCGGCTCTTCGGCCAACAGCCGGCGGCCGCGGTCGGTCAGCGCATAGACGCCGCGGTTCGGGCGTTCCACGCAGCCGGCCCGTTGTAGGTAGACATTGGCCCAGGCCAAGCGGTTGGCGAACAGGGTCACGCGCCCACTCGGCAGCATCGCTTCGAGGGCCGCCTCGTCCAGTTTCAACGCCGCTGCCACGCGATCGCGCAGATCCGGGGCGCGCAGCGCCCCGTCGGTCAGCGCCTCCAACAAGGGGCGCATCAAGGACTGAAAATCCGGAACTTCCCGGCGCGCGTCATCCGCCATGCCGTTTCTCGACCATGCTCCGCCGACACGATGATCCGAGTGCCGACGGCCGTGGCCGTCGGCCGGGGGTCAGGGGGCCAAAAGCCCCCTGAATCCTTCCTTTCCTTCCTCCCGCCCCTTTACTTGATACCCTGCCAAGCCGTCTGGTCGATGTCGAGGTCGGCGAAGTCTTTGGCGTTGAAGACCGGGTGGACGGTGCCGAGGGCGAGTTGGCGGCGGTAGTCGTTCAGGACGCGGAGTGCCACCGGGAAGAGCATGGCGATGGCGATGAGGTTGACCAGCGCCAGGATGCCCATCATCGGGTCGGAGAAGAAGAAGACCGAGGTGGCGCCGGGGGCGGTGGCGCCGAGGAAGATGACGCCGAGGATGGCGAGGCGCAGCCCGTGGCGGACCGTCTCGCTCTGGCTGAAGACGGTCAGGGCCGTTTCGCCCAGGTAGTAGTTGTAGATGATCGAGCTGAAGGCGAAGAGCAGGATCGCCGCCGACAGGAAGTACTGGCCCCATTCGCCGACGTGGCCGACCAGCGATTGCTGGGTGAGGGCGACGCCGTTGATGTCGGCGGCTCCCGGCACGTAGACGTCGCCGAGCAGGATGATGAAGGCGGTGCAGGTGCAGATGAGCATGGTGTCGATGAACACCGACAGCGCCTGGACGATGCCTTGGTTGATGGGGTGGCGGACGTGGGCGACGGCGGCGACGTTGGGGGCGCTGCCGAGCCCGGCCTCGTTGGAGAAGAGGCCGCGGCGCAGGCCCTGGGCGACGGCGGCCCCCATGCCGCCGCCGACCGCCTCCTCGAAGCCGAAGGCGTTGGCGACGATGGTCCAGAGCACGCCCGGCAGTTCGGGCAGGTTCATCAGGGTGATGACGAGCGCCATGAAGATGTAGCCGAGTGCCATGATCGGCACGACGACGTCGGCCGCTTTGGCGATGCGCTTGATGCCACCGTAGATGATGACGCCGGTGACGAGGGCGAGAAGGGCGCCGGTCCACACCCGGTCGATGCCCATGCTGTCCTGGACGGCGCCGGCCACGGTGTTGCCCTGGAAGGCGTTGAAGCCGAGGGCGAAGGCGGCGATCAGCGAGATGGCGTAGATGACGGCGAGCCAGCGGAAGTTCCGGCCGAGGCCGTGGATGATGTATTGGGCGGGGCCGCCGCGGTAGGTGCCGCCGGGCTCGCTGCGCTTGTAGAGCTGGGCGAGGGTGCACTCGACGAGGCTGGTGCACATGCCGATGAGCGCGATGGCCCACATCCAGAAGACGGCGCCGGGGCCGCCGAGGGTGATCGCGACGGCCACGCCCGCGATGTTGCCGCCGCCGACCCGGCCGCCGACGCTGACGAGCAGCGCCTCGCGCGAGCTGACGTGGCCGTCCGGGCGGATCTGCCCGCCCGGAAACAGCACCTCGAACATCCGCCCGAAGAAGCGGAACTGGACGAAGCCGGAGGCGATGGTGAAGAAGCAGCCGAGCACGACGAGGAACGGGATCAGCGACCAGCCCCAGGTGCCGTCGCTGATCCTGGCGAAGATGGTTTCGATGAATTCCACGGGTGTCCTCCCCCAAGGCGCGCGGAAACCTCTGGGTTACGGCGCGGACATGGGGGCAGACACCCTGACGATCGTCGAACGGCGGGCGGGCGTCAGCCGCCCATCACCCGCCGCAGTGCCAGGATGGCGCGCTCGAGGCCCGCGTCGTCGATGTCGAGGTGCGTGCAGGCGCGCAGCGTGGTGGGCGCCGTGGGGTTGATGCGCACGCCGAGCGCCAGGAGGTCCCGGCTGATGTCGGCGGCCGCGCGGCCCGAGGCTTCGGTCGAGAGGAAGACGAGGTTGGTCTCGACCGGGCCGCCCACGACGTCGAGGCCCGGAATGTCGGCGACGGCCTCGGCCAGCCGCTGGGCGCGGGCGTGGTCGTCGGCCAGCCGGTCGTAGTGGTGCTCGAGCGCGTAAAGGGCGGCGGCGGCGACGATGCCGGCCTGGCGCATGGCACCACCGAGCTGCTGCTTGATCCGCCAGGCCTCGTGGATCGCCTCCTTCGAGCCGGCGAGGCAGGCGCCGACCGGGGCGCCGAGGCCCTTGGAGAAGTCGAGCCAGATGGTGTCGCAAAGGCGGCCGTAGGCGGCCATCGGCACCCCGGCGGCGACGGCGGCATTGGCCACGCGGGCACCGTCCATGTGCACCTTCAGGCCGTGGGAGCGGGCGACCTCGCTCACCGCGCGCACCTCGTCGACCGTCCAGACGGCGCCGCCGCCCATGTTGGTCGTGTTCTCGAGGCAGACCAGCGAGGTGCGCGGGTTGTGGCGGTAGCTGCCGCGGATCGCGGCCTCGACCGCCTCGGGGCCGAACTTGCCGCGCTGGCCCTCGAGCGGGCGGAACATGCAGAAGGCGTTGGCGGCCGGCCCGCCGCTTTCGTAGTGCAGCGGGTGGGTGGTGGCCTCGAGCAGCACCTCGTCGCCGGGGCGGGTGTGCAGGCGAAAGGCGATCTGGTTGGCCATGGTGCCCGAGGGCAGGAACACCGCCGCCTCGTGGCCCAGCAACTCGGCTGCACGGGCGCAGAGCGCGTTGACCGTCGGGTCCTCGAAGGCCTGCTCGTCGCCGACCTCGGCCTCGGCCATGGCCCGGCGCATTTCGGGCGTCGGGCGGGTCTTGGTGTCGCTGGCGAGATCGACCAGGGCGTTCATGGCGGCAGGCATCCTCGGCGGCGGTTGGGGGTGGGCACAACCTAGCCGGTCCCGCCGGTTGCGGCGACCATCGTGGTGGCGAGGGTGTTGTGGGCCGTGACCTGCGAAGCGCGGCCCATCTGCGCCTCGGCTCAGCCGCGGGGCAGGTGCTGCATGAACGGCCGGAGGTCGACCGGCGGATCGTCGCC